>CALWQJ010000054.1 GCA_944383645.1 uncultured Merdimonas sp. | reverse complement strand
CTTCCTCTGCCCGCGCTGCCGCGCTGTTTTTATGCTGTGAATCGTAATACGGAAAGCGTTACCCTTCACAGCCGCCCACCCACATGTGTATTTAAAGCTAGTTTTCACGTTTTTTTGCAAAATATGTATTGACAGAAAAGCCTTCCTGGCCTACAATAAATGAGTATGTTTTGTAAAGACGTCCGTGTCCGGCTTTTACGGAACATGTACAGATAAAATCAGTGTGAATGATAATTTGGAGGTGTACAGATTGGCTAACATCAAGTCTGCGAAGAAAAGAGTTCTGATTGCCGAGGCAAGAACCATGAGAAACAAGGCAATCAAATCCGAGGTGAAGACCGCGATTAAGAAAGTGGATGCTGCAGTTGCTGCAAAGGACGCCGAGGCTGCAAAGGCGAACCTGAAGGCTGCGATTTCCGTTATGAGCAAGGCGACTTCCAAGGGAGTGTACCACAAGAACACCACTTCCCGCAAGATTTCCCGCCTGACCAAGGCTGTCAACAGCATCGCTTAATTTTTAGGATAAAATAGAAAGAGACGCCCAATACCGTCAGTTGGGCGTCTTTTTTATACAGAGTATTTGATACAAAGTATGCAGAGGTGACCGCGATGAAAATGCTCGCAGAAGATATCAAAAACGGCAGCTTCAAGACCTCCTACCTGCTGTACGGCGAGGAGGCCTACCTGCGCAGCCAGTATAAGAACAAGCTGAAGGAAGCCCTGGTAAATCCGGACGATACCATGAATTTCTCCCGTTTTGAGGGAAAAGGCACCGATCCCGCCGAGATCATCAGTCTGGCCGACACGCTGCCCTTCTTCGCGGACCGCCGCCTCATTCTCATCGAGGACAGCGGCTTTTTCAAGAATAAATGCGACGAGCTGGCCGACTATATCCCGAAGCTGCCGGATACCACCTGCCTGCTCTTCGTGGAGACGGAGGTGGATAAGCGCAGCCGCCTCTACAAGGCCGTCCAGAAGTACGGCCGGACTACAGAATTCCAGCTTCAGGACGAGCGCACCCTCATGCGCTGGATCTTAGGCACCCTGAAAAAGGAAAACAAAAAAATCACAGAGGATACCCTGCGCTCCTTCCTTGCGCGCACCGGCTCCGACATGGAAAACATTCACATGGAGCTGGAAAAGCTCTTAAGCTATACCATCGGCCGGGACGTCATCACTGCGGAAGATGTGGAGGCGATCTGCACCATGCAGATCACAGGCCAGATTTTCGAGATGATCCGGGCCATCGCCGAAAAGAAGCAGCGCCAGGCCCTCGATCTCTACTATGATCTGCTGGCCTTAAAGGAGCCGCCCATGCGGATCCTCTTTCTCATCGCCCGCCAGTTCAATCAGCTGCTTCTCGTAAAGAGCCTGGCCTCCAGGGGCCTCGACCGCTCCGCCATCGCCTCGAAGGCCCAGGTCGCCCCCTTCATCGCGGGCCGCCTGATGACCCAGGCCAAAAGCTTCACCGCCGCCCAGCTCCGGGCCGCCCTGCAGGACTGCGCGGAAGCCGAGGAAGCGGTGAAGACAGGGCGGATGACGGACGTCATGAGCGTGGAGCTGCTGATTGTGAAGTATACGTAAGCTCCGTATAGGAAGCGTCGGTGTACAAGGAGCGATATGCCCCTGCTGCACCGGCGCTTCGTTTATTCTTCCTTGCCAGGAGCATCTCCGCCTCCGGCAGCCTGCCGGAATCCCTCCACCCGGAATCCTTTTCCGCTGCTTCGCACCGTCAGCGCGCCATGGTCTGTCGTGACCAGAATCTGGCTTCCGGCCGCCCGCAGGCGCTTTAACGTCTCTTCGTGGGGGTGCCCGTAGGAATTATCCTTCCCGCAGGAAATCAGGGTCAGCGCCGGCGAGACTGCCGCCAGCCATTCCTCCGAGCTGGAGGTGCTGGATCCGTGGTGCCCTGCTTTCAAAATGTCGCAATTCAGGGCAGTCTCCTTCTGCCCAGCTGCTGCTTCTGTCCCCCCATTCGCATTCATCCCCGCAGCCTCCAGAATCTCCTCTTCCCCCTCCTGCCCCAGATCCCCCGTGAGCAGTATGGAAAGCTCTCCACAGGTAATTTTCAATGTCACGGAGGCCGCGTTCGTATCTGGATAGGTCTCTCCCGCGTACGGGTACAGACAGTCCAGCCTGGCTGAGCCGTCCCGAAGCGACATGCCTGCGTGAACCGTCTCCACCTGCGTGCCGGAAGCGCGGGCGAGAGCTGCCAGCTCCTGCCCCTTTTCGTCCTGGAGGGAAGCTTCCGACAAAAGGAGCGTCCCGATTTTCAGGTTTCCGGGGCGGACGCTCTGGAGCAGAAGCTCTTCGATTCCCGAAATATGGTCGCTGTCCACATGGGTGGCGATCACATAGTCCAGCCTCCCCACCCCTTCTGTCTTCAGAAACGGCAGGATCCGATAGGTGCCTACCTTGGAGACGCTGGTGCTGCCTCCATCCACGAGCACCGTCGTCCCCGCCTTTGTACGCAGGAAAAGGGACTCCCCCTGCCCCACGTCCAGCATCGTAAACTGAAAGCCAGCGGAAAACCGCAGGAGCAGCAGAAGGTTCAAAAGCGCCAGGCCGCCCGCGCCGCACAGCCGTTTCGCCCTAAGCTTTGGCTCCGGTCTCTTTTCCTCCTCCTCCGCTTCCTCCTCTCCCAGAGCGGCCGCCCGGGCAATCCGCTTTTTCCGTTCCTCCCGGACCCGAAAGCGCCACAGAAGGAAGGCCGCAAGACAGGCGTAATACAGGATCAGCTGCCATTTCTGCGGCTTCCCGCAGTGGAGCACGGAGCCTGGGAGCCGTAAGGTAAAGCTTCCCAGCCTCTCATAAAGCTCCATAATCACGGAACAGATAAAAGCCGGTATCCTGGCGGCGCCAAAGGACAGAAAGCTTAAGGCCAGGGCCGCGATTCCGGAAAACATCAGAAGCGTCATCAGCGGAATCACCACCAGATTCAGCGGTACGGAATAGAGCGGAATCTCACAGTAAAGGCTCTCCACCATCGGAAGGGTCATCAGCTGCACGGACAGGCTTAAAAGGACAGCCTGGAAGCGCTTCCTCCGGATGGGAAACAGCTCCAGCAGAGCCGGATAAATCAGGCCGATTCCCAGCACCGCCCCAAAGGAGAGCAGATACGAGGCGCTCCTGGCGTACAGCGGCTGCTCCGCCAGCAGGCACAGAGCCGCGAAGGCCAGCGAGGTCAGCATGTCATAGCTTTTCCCGAGAAGATCCGCAGTCACCGACAAAAGAAACATCAGCACCGCCCGCGCCGTGGAGATGCTCATTCCTGTCAGGACGCCGTAAGCCAGCACAAGCAGCATGGAAGGGATGCCCGACAGCCAGAAGGGCAGGCCGGTACGCCGCAGCAGGCGGTACAGCGTCATGCCGAAGATGGATACATGGAGGCCGGAGATGGCCAGCAGATGGGACATGCCGCTTTTCTGGTAGATCTCCTTCGTCTCATCTGCCAGCTCCGATTTATCCCCCAGCAGCATGGCCCCGATGACCCCTCTGTATTTTTCCGCAAAAAGCGCGTTTAAGCGGGCGCTGAAATTCTCCCGCAGCCGGTAGAAAAACTGCGGCACAGGCCTTACAGCACCGCGGACCAGCACGGCCTCCTCCGCATAGCAGAAAAGCACAATATCTTTTGTCTGGTAATAAAGGCGCGCGTCGAACTGGCCCGGATTGGCCGGCCGTTCTGGCTCCTTCAGTTCAAAATTTTTCTCGATTCGTATGGTGTTGCCGATAGAAAAATCTGTCCCGGCGTCGAAATATACCAGAATGATTCCGGTATCAGAAAGATTTGTGTGTGTCAGGCTGACAGCCTCTCCTCCCGGGTCGATGGCGCAGATCTCCCCGGAAAGGAACTCTGGGCTCCCCCTGCCCTCCGGCAGAGGGGATGTTTTCATCCAAAGCTCTGCCGGAAGGACCAGAAGCGCCAGAGTCAGAACGAGTGCCGCCAGACATAAGGGTCTTTTTCTCATTCATCCTCTACAAGATCCAGATTTCGTTCAAAAATCGTGTCAAACCGGATGCTTTCCCGGTACACCAGATCCGTCTCTCCGTTAATCAGGATCTGGACTCTGCTGATTCCCGGAAGGCCGGTCAGTGAATTTACAATCGAATAGACAGGAACCGCCTCCGTCACGTCGTAGCCCTGGCCCAGGAAACCGTTGTCCAGGTTCACGTAGCAGATGCCGTCCTTGGTAGAAATGCTGATAAGCTTCGTCTCCGGCGGAATCGTCGGGTACGTGTCCTCTGTAATCGGCCCGTTAATCAGCTGCTCAACCACCACGCGCTCCACAGAGATATTGCTGCTGTAGCTGATATTGACCGTCTCCTCCACCAGCCGGTCGCCGCTCTTATTGGCAAAGTACAGCGTCGCCGTCGTGACCGCATAATCGTCCGCCGTACTGCCCGGATTTTCCACAAAGCTTTCCGCATTCATCGGTCCGATGGGTGTCTCCTTGGAATCCATCAGCGGATTGCTTCCCACCAGAAACGAGACGTATTCCACCTCCGGAATCTGGCACATGGTCCGCACAACCGCCATCCGGGTAAGAATCTCCCGGGTTCCCGTCATCTGCTGGTATCCGATGCCGAAATTCAGTGAAAGCTGGCCGTTCTCCACCACATAACCGTTCACCATAATCTCCTGGGTCAGAACGGGTTTCAGCTCCGTATCTGCCGGAACCGCCGCCAACTGCTCCAGGAATTCCTCCACCAGCTCCCCGGTCGATGCGCCGGCAGGCTCATAGGCCGTTCCGCTGATCCCGGTCTCCGTCTGGTTCAGATAATAAATCTCGTAACCGCTTTCTTCCTCCTGCGTCTGCGGCTCCTCCCCGCCGCGGCAGCCTGCCAGCAGCGCCAGAAGCAGCAGAAGCGCCGGAACCACGGCAGTCCTGTACCGTCTTTTTCGTCTCATGATACGCCTCCTGCCTGTCTTTCCTTACGCAATATAATTCAGAGGGATCCGGACAGAAAATGTAGTTCCCTCTCCCAGCTGGCTGGACACCTTGATCGCGCCCTTGTGGACGAGAACCGCGCTCTTGGCGATGGCAAGTCCCAGCCCTGTGCCGTCTATTTCACTGGAATGGGACTTGTCCACCCGGTAAAAACGCTCGAAAATAAAGTCCAGCGATTCCTCCGGAATGCCCATGCCGGAATCCATGATTTTCACATAGAAAAATTTGTGGTCCGCGTCCAGGGAGACATGCACCCAGCCGTTTTCCTTATTATACTTAATGGCGTTCTCCACCAGATTCGTGAAGGCCAGCGTAAGCCTGCCTTCGTCCACCTCCGCAGTGACCGGGCGGAAGCTTTCCAGCACCATCTCAATATTTTTCCCGGACGCAATGGGCCGCAGTCTTTTTAAAATGAGCTCCAGCAGATCGTTGATGTCCACAGGCGCGATGTTCAGGCTGGCCGCCTTCTTATCCATCTTCACAAGAGAAAGCAGATCCGTGATAATTTTATTTTCCCTCTCGATCTCCTCCGCGATATCTCCCATGAACTCCTTGTACAGCTCCACCGGAGCTTCGCCCTGCATCAGGAGAGAATCCGCAAGCACCTTCATGGAGGTCAGAGGCGTCTTCAGCTCATGGGACACGTTGGAGACAAACTCCTGCCGGGATTCGTCCAGCAGGCGCATCTGGGTGACAATCTTATTGAACTCCTCAGAAATCTGCGCTGTCTCCGTATAATTCTTCACTGCCAGATCCTCTGTGGAATGGCCGCTGGAAATCTCATGGAGGCCCTGCCGGATCCGCTCCACCGGACGCACCAGCAGCCAGGAAAGCAGCACGGCCAGCGCGGTCACCAGCACCCCGTAAGCCAGGAAAAACACGGAAGCGTTTCCCTTAAGGGTCTCAGCGCCGTCCCGGATGCTGTCCGTAGAGATGCTGGCCAGCAGAACTCCCTGGGCCGTCTCGGCTTCGCTTTCCTTGACCGGAATCGCGATTTCGATAAAGCCCTGGGCCGTGACCTTATTGGAGGTCTGGCCCTGGAAACAGCGGATCACTTCCTCTGAGGCCACGTACTTTCCCTCAATCAGATCATAGGTGTCCTGAATCGCGCGGAAATCCTGGTCAATGATCAGAATCCGCCCGTCATACATGCTGGCAAGCTGCGTAAGCTCGCCATTGATCAGTTCGGAGGATGGGTCCTCCAGATAGTGATAATTCAAAAGCTGATTTGCCAGAATTCTGCACTGATTCTGGATCTCTGTGCTTCTGGAGGAGACAGCCATGCTCCGATAACTTCCCAGCAGGCTGACCGCAATCAGCGTCATGGGAATCCAGCCCACCGCCAGAAGCACCAGAAGAATCCGGAATTTCAGACTTTTCAGATATGTAAAGATAATTCTATACCTGGAAATAATATCCAACCCCCCACTTCGTGTGAACGTATTTCGGTTCGCTCGGATTGGCCTCGATCTTCTCGCGCAGGCGGCGGATATGAACGTCTACCGTCCGCACGTCCCCGGGATACTCATAGCCCCAGACCGTGTTCAGAAGATTTTCCCGGCTGTACACCTTACCGGGGTTAAGGGCCATCAGCTCCAGAAGATCAAACTCCTTGGCCGTCAGATTGATTTCCCGGCCGGCGATAAACAGACGCCGGCTGTCCAGATCCATCTTCAGATCCGCCGCTTCCACCACCCTGGTCTTCTGCTCCTTTTCCGTACGTCCGGTCCGGCGCATAATCGCCTTGATTCTGGCCTTAATCTCCAGAATATTAAATGGCTTCGTTATATAATCGTCCGCGCCGTATTCCAGGCCCAGAATCTTATCCATATCCTCTCCCTTGGCGGTCAGCATGATAATCGGCATATTGGAAAACTCGCGGATCTGCTGGCACACCTCAAAGCCGTCCAGTTTCGGAAGCATCACGTCCAGGAGCACAATGTCATACTCCTTCGCCCTGGCGTACTCCAGCGCTTCCTCGCCGTCATAGGCGCAGTCCACTTCCATGCCCTCCTGCTCCAGGCTGAAGCGCAGCCCCTTTACAATCAGTTTCTCGTCGTCTACTACCAATACTTTCTTTCCCATGTCTCCCGCCTCTGCTCACGTCATTCTGCCTTAAACTTCTGAAACTGTCACACTGTAACCTGATCCCTGATTTTCTCAAAGACTCCTTCCTTGATACCCGGAATCTCCATCAGCTCCTCCGGCTTCTCAAAGCCTCCATGCTCCTCCCGGTAGCTTAAGATCGCCTCCGCCTTCGATTCTCCGATGCCTGTCAGCGTCATCAGCTCCTCTGCCGACGCCGTATTCAGGTTCACCAGGCCGGACTGCGCCTCCTGCTGCTCCTTTTCAAGTTCCGCCGCCTCTGTCTCTGAAGGCACCTCGATCTTCTGTCCGTCGCTTACTGGCTCCGCCAGATTCAGCCAGGTCCCGGAAGCCGCCTCCGTCATGCCGCCTGCGGCCTCCACCGCGTCCACGATCCGGCTCCCCTCCGGCAGCTCATAGACTCCCGGGGACTTCACCTCCCCGCAGACATAGACACAGAGCGTCTGTGCCGCCGGTTCAGCGGCCGCAGCCTCCCCGCCCTCCTCGGAGACAGCCTCTCTGCCTCCGCCGGACTCTTCGGAAGCACTGCTTTCCTCCGGCAAAAGCTCCTCCACGCTCCCATCGCTGTCATAGAGCACCGCCGCCTCCTGGCAGCCCGTCAAAAAGCCGCACAGAAAGCAGGCGCACAAAAACACAAGCGCCGGCGCGCGGAAGCATCTCAAATGAAAACCTTTTTTCCACCTGTATCTCATTTTTCCCCATCCTTTCCGCAGGATGAGGCCCCTCCGATACAGAACAATTTTATTGTAACGGAGTTTGGAACGGATTACAAGGGATTTTTACATTTTGCTTTTGAGCAGCGTCGGTGTACAAGGGGCAAGACGCCCTTGGTACACTGACGCTAACCTACTCCCATTTAAACAGCACCACGCCGGCGATGGCTGCCGCCATGCCAATCATCTTTCTCCAGGAGAAATCCGCTTTTCCCACGCCAAAGATCCCGAAAAGCTCGATAAGATAGGCCACAAGCAGCTGGGCGATGACGATCAGCATCGCCGCCTTGGCGGGCCCCAGGCTTTCCATGCTTTTAATCACCGTAAAGGTGATAAAGGCTCCGATTACGCCGCCCAGAAGCATGTATTTGGGACTGACCTGGAAGACGCCCAGAAGACTCGTCCGCTCCTTCGCGCCCCAGACGGCAAGGCAGGTCAGAAGGGCGGAAAACTGCACCCAGCTGGCCGACACCCAGACGCTGCTGGCCTTTGTCACCTCTGTATTGAAGACGCCCTGCACGCTCATCAGGGCTCCCGAAATCAACGCAATAAAAATTCCAATCATGGTTCTTCTGCCTCCAGCTTTCCATCTACTGTTTTTTCTGAAGGTAGTGTTCCCAGGATTGGAATTTTTTACTCCTGCGTCTCAAGCTGCTGCAGCATTTCCTGCGCCACCGCGTCCGCCTCTGCCGCCGCGTCGCTGCCCTGCCAGATATTCGCGAAGGCAATCTCCATCTCCATCCAGTAATTGCTCAGATCCGTAAGCTTGGGCACCTCCACAGAATTCTCGTACTGCTCCAGCAGCACGCCCATCTCCGGATTCTCATATTCGACGCCCAGACGCACGGGCATCTTATCCGTCAGCCCATACAGATCCTCTGCCTTCTCAAAGGTCAGGTAACGGGCGAAGCTTTTCGCCAGCTCCCTCTGGGCGGAATAGGCGTTCACCACGACGGAGTTCGTCACAGACAGGCCCTTCGTGGCCAGCTCTGCGGTCAGATCCGGCACCTGGGCGATTCCGTAGAACCGATCGCCGTCCCCGGAGACCGTCTCTTCCTCTGCGGCCAGCGCCTTGTCAATGGCGGCAATCGCGTCTGTCTTCGCTATGGTATAGACGGTCTTTCCGTCGATAAACTCCTGAAGCACATTTTCTGTGGTCACCTCTTCCGCGTCAATCGCGAAGAAGGCGTTCAGGCTCTGGTAATACTGCAGGCAGGCCGTAATCTCGTCCGCAGACAACTGCACCTGAGACGGGTCGTCGCCCGTCGGCCCTCCCAGATTTACATAATTGGCGATAAAGAAAAAGTTCGAAAAGATGTCCGCCACATTCCACTTGAAGATATTTTCCACATCCGCGGTCTCGTCGCCGCCTTCATAGCTGTCCGCGTAGGCCAGGATGTCGTCGATGGTAACAGGCGCCGCGTCCACGTAGTTTTTATTATAGAGCAGACAGCAGGTCTCAAAATAGAAGGGATAGGCCATCAGCCGCCCGCCGCAGGACGCCGCGTTGAGGGCCTGCTGCGGAAAGGCGTCCTCAAGCTCCCGCTCCGTAAAGCTGTCGTTTTCCACCGTAAGCCCCGCAAGCCTCGCCTTTTCCAGAAGCTCGCTGGAGGTGATAAAAAGATCCGGCCCGCCCAGATCGGAAATGCTGGCCGTATTGATATGCTCGATATAATCCACGGCCGTCACCAGCTGCAGGGTAATCTCCACATGGTTCTGCTGCTCGAATTCCTCCGCGGCCTCCACCAGATAAGGATTCAGCTTCTCATCGGTGTACCAGAGCGTCAGCTTCTCCGGCTCCGCCTCCTGTCCGGTCAGGGCCGCCTGCCGCTGCTCCTCGTGATAGCTCCAGGACACCTGCACCATCTGGGCAAACACAAGCAGGACCACAAAGATGGCCGCCGCTCTGCGGTAAATCTTATGTCTCATGAAATATCCTTTCTAACTGAAATATCCTTTCAACTCTCTGACTCGCTTCTATGACCCGCTGTGGGACCCTTCGCGGCGTCCTTTGGGACGTCTATCTGGAAAATGCCCGCTCCAGCTTTTCTGTCATCTCATCTACGTGGGCCTCCGTAATGACAAGCGGCGGCACAAAGCGAAGCACGTTGCCTCCCGCCGTGATCACGATCAGCCCCTCCTCCAGAGATTTTAACACAAGATCGTTCGCCGGTCTACCCTGGATTTCCAGGCCCTGCAGCAGTCCCCGTCCCCGGCGCTCCGCGATAAAATCATATTTTTCCGCGAGGGCGTCCAGCTTTTCTTCCAGATAAGCGCCCACCTGCCTTGCGTGTTCCACAATTTTGTCCTGCTCAAAGATGTCCAGCACCTTCGACACCGCCGCGCAGACGAAGGGGTTGCCGCCGTAGGTGGTCCCGTGATCTCCCGGAGCCAGGGAGGCGAAGGCCGTCTTCTCATCCAGGACAAAGGCTCCCACCGGCACGCCGCAGCCCAGGGCCTTGGCGCAGGTCATGATGTTGGGCGCCACCCCATATTCCTTCCAGGCGAAGGGATAGCCGGTCCGTCCCATGCCGCACTGGATCTCGTCCAGGATCAGCAGGGCGTCGTGCTCCTCGCAGAGAGCCTTCACTCCCTTCAGGAAGCCTTCTGTGGCCGGATAGACGCCGCCCTCTCCCTGCACGGTCTCCAGAATCACCGCGCAGGTATGCTCGTTAAACTGCGCTCTTACGCTCTCCAGATCGTTGTAGTCCGCGAACCGGACGCCCCCTATCAGCGGCCGGAAGGGCTCCTGGTAGTGGCCGTTTCCGGTGACGGAGAGGGCTCCCATGCTCCGCCCGTGGAAGGAATGGTGCATGGCGATAATCTCATATTTATCCCTGTGTCCCTTTCCGTAAGCGTATTTCCGGGCAGCCTTCAGGGCTCCCTCGATGGCCTCCGTCCCGCTGTTGGTAAAGAAGACCCGGCTCATGCCGCTGAAAGCCGCCAGCTTTTCCGCCGCCTCGGCGGCAGGCTCGTTGTAATACAGGTTGGAGGTGTGGATCAGCTTGTCGATCTGGGCCTTCAGCGCCTCGTCATAGCCCGGATAATGATAGCCCAGAGCCTGCACCGCGATCCCCGCCGCGAAATCCAGGTATTGTTTCCCTTCCGTATCATAGAGGTACACGCCCTCCCCGTGATCCAGCACCAGCGGATACCGGTTGTAGGTGTGGAGGACATTTTCCTCCGCAAGCTTTATAATCTGCTCCTTATTCTCCATCATAGTAATTCGTCTCCCCTTCGCCAAGAATCGCCGTTCCGATTCCCTTATTCGTAAAGATCTCAAGAAGCAGGCAGTGGGCGATCCGCCCGTCCAGGATATGAACCCTGGATACGCCGTTCTCAATGGCGTCGATGCAGTTGTTCAGCTTCGGAAGCATACCGCCGCCGATATTGCCGCCCTCGATAAGCTTCCGGGCCTCCGCCACATGGAGCTCGGAAATCAGAGTGGCAGGATCCTCCGGATCCCGGCGCACGCCCTCGATGTCCGTCAGGAAGGCCAGCTTCTCCGCGTGGACCGCCCGGGCGATGGCGCAGGCCGCGTCGTCCGCGTTGATATTGTAGGTGTTGAAATCCTTGTCCAGGCCCACCGGGCAGACAATCGGCAGGAAGTCCTTCTCCAGCAGATCGTAGAGAATTTTGGGCTGCACCTCGGTGATCTCGCCCACGAAGCCGATGTCCTCTCCGCCCGCGTACTTCTTCTCCACCTGGAGCAGGCCGCCGTCCTTGCCGCTGATGCTGACTGCCTTCACGCCCAGCTGCTGTACCAGCTGCACCAGGCTCTTTCCTACCTTGCCCAGCACCATCTCGGCGATCTCCATAGTTTCCGCGTCCGTCACCCGAAGGCCGTTCACGAAATGGGGCTCCATGCCCACCTTGCCTACCCAGCGGCTGATCTCCTTTCCGCCGCCGTGTACGATGATCGGCTTGAAGCCTACCAGCTTCAAAAGGGTCACGTCCTGGATCACGCTGCGCTTCAGAGCCTCGTCCACCATGGCGCTCCCGCCGTATTTCACCACGATAATCTTCCGGTTGAACCGCTGGATATAGGGCAGGGCCTCCACCAGCACCTTTGCCTTCTCAAGATACGTCTTCATCTCTTCTTCTCTGCTCATTTTTCCATACTCCTCGTCTTTCCTGTCCTGCCGGCCTCTTTTCCGGCAGCCCTTAGCCTTCCCTCAGGCAGCAGCAGCCTTTTCCGCTTCTCTTTGCCTCGTACAGCGCTTCGTCTGCTTTTTTATAAATTTCCTCATAGGAAAGCGTCCCTCCCCCGGCAAGGATCATCCCGGCGCTGCAGCTGACACGGATGCTTTCTCCCTGCCAGTTCACTTCCGAAAACAGACGGATAAATTTCTCTCCTCTTGCCTGAAGCTCCTCCACGCTGTCATTTCCCGGTATCAGAGCCGCGAATTCATCCCCGCCGACACGGCCCACGCAGACTGCGTCTGAAAAAAATTCTGCCAGCCTTTCCGCTGTTTCTTTCAGGACATAATCCCCGCAGGGGTGTCCGTATCTGTCATTCACGGTCTTGAAATCATCCAAATCCAGCATAAACAGGGCCAGTCTCTCCCCGCTGCCCTCCTGGAAAGCACAGACCGCGCAGTTCTCAAAAGCGCGCTTATTCAGGATGCCTGTGAGCGGATCCTTCTGGAGAAGCTGCTCCAGGCGTGTATTCATTCTGCGGATTTCCTTTCTCTGGGAAAGCTCAATCACCGCATGGCGGCTCCTGGTATAAGAGATTGCAAGAGCCACGATCGTAGTGATCGTCAGGTTAATGATAACTCCTTCCTCCAGCACTGGAGCGTTCAGAAGCATAAACAGCCCATACCCGGCTCCAAAGTATACCGTACTGCAGAGCCACGGCATCTGGATAAACATGGCCAGCCCCACCACCGCCGTGACAAAAATGTAGGTCTCTCCCTCCGGATCCCGAACCAAATCATAAGCGTTCAGACCGATATGCCACAGAAAGAAAAAAGCGACCGCCGCGATCTGGAGTCTCCATTGAAGTTTTTCCCCAGAATTTCGCAGCATATACTGCAGGAGCAGATACACGGCCGCACTCAAAAACAGAATGCAGTACATGGAAAAATAGATTCTGTTATTCCATGTCCCAAGCCCCGCATTTGACAGAAACAGAACCCTCGCCATGTTAAAAAGCTCCATTCCAAAAATCATAATGCTGATCACAATCAGAGACAGCCTGTTCTTCTGAACCGTATCCTGCCAGAATTCCTGACGGATATTCGCAGGAACGGCAAAAAATTCTTTCAGCTTCTCTCTCATCTTCTACCTCCGCCGCTTCTTCCATCTGCCTGCCGCAGAAAGCATTTTCCGTATAGACTCTAAGAACGGTAATCCGCGTTAATCTTCACATAATCATAGGTCAGGTCGCAGCCCCAGGCTGTGGCGCTTTCGGTCCCCAGCTTTACGTCGGCGATAGCTGTCACCTCCGGCTCGGAAAGGATCCGGGTGGCCTCCTCCTCGCTGTAATCCACCGCCACGCCGTTTTCAATGATCTGGATCCGGCCTGCCGCGCTCTCAAAGAACAGGTCCACCTTCTCCGGGTCGAACTGCGCGCCCGAGTAGCCCATAGCGCACAGGATCCGGCCCCAGTTGGCGTCATGGCCGTAGATGGCCGCCTTCACCAGGCTGGAGGTCACCACGGATTTGCTTAAGGTGACGGCCTGCTCCTTGGTTTCCGCCCCTATAATTTTCACCTCGAAGAGGGCGGTGGCTCCCTCGCCGTCGCCCGCCATCTTCTTCGCCAGGTAGGTGTTCACCTCGCTTAAGGCCTTTGCGAAGGCGCGGTAGTCCTCGTCCTCCTCCGTGATCTCCGGGTTGCCCGCCAGGCCGTTGGCCAGCACCAGCAGGGTGTCGTTGGTGGAGGTGTCGCCGTCCACGGAAATCATATTGAACGTATCCTTCACATCCGCGCTGACTGCACGCTGCAGCAGTTCTCTGGATATGGCCGCGTCGGTGGTCACGAAGGCCAGCATGGTGCACATATTGGGATGGATCATGCCGGAGCCCTTGCACATGCCTCCGATGGTCACGGTCTTTCCTCCGAGCTCTACCTGGACGGCGATCTCCTTATGCACCGTGTCCGTGGTCATAATGGCCTTCGCTGCGGCGGTGCCCTTCTCCGCTCCCGCTCCCTTCGCTTCCTTTAAGAGTGAGATGCCTTTTTTCAGCCGGTCCATGGGAAGCTGCATGCCGATGACCCCGGTGGACGCCACAAGCACCGCGTTCTCCGGTACGCCGAAGACCTTTGCCGCCTCTTTCGCGGTCTCCTCACAGTACCCGTAGCCTTCCGCCCCGGTGCAGGCGTTGGCAATGCCAGAGTTGACGACCACCGCCCGCACATACGGCGATTCCGCCACGATTTTCTGATCCCATTTGACCGGGGCCGCCTTGACCACATTTGTCGTAAAGGTTCCCGCCGCCCTGCAGGGCGTCTCGCTGTAAATCAGGGCCATATCGTCCCGGCCCTGGTATTTGATCCCGGCGGCCGCCGACGCGGCCTCAAAGCCCTTCGCCGCCGTCACGCCGCCGTCGATTTTCTGTATCCTGTATGCTTCGCTCATGCCTTCTTTTCCTCCCGTCCCGCGCCGCCGCTTTTGGAAAGCGCGGCCTTACTCGTTAAATTTCACGATATTTTCTTCATTCAGCGTAAAATCATAGTAATTCAGATCCAGCCTCCTGGTCCAGCCGATGCGGTTCCAGAAGGCGTTCCCGATGTCGTTTTTCGTGAAGGCGATCAGGGAAACCTTGCTGATCTCCTCGGCTTTCAGGGCGTTCATGGCGTAGACCACCATGGCCTTTCCGATGCCCCGCATCCGGTAATCCCGATGGACGCAGACGTGATAGAGACAGCCCCGTCTTCCGTCGTGTCCGCAGAGGATGCTTCCCACAATTTTTCCATCCTCCTCCGCCACCACGCTGGTGGTGGGGTTGCGGCGCAGGAACCGCTCCACGCCTGCCCGGGAATCATCGATGCTGCGGATCGCGAAGCCGCTGATGGTCATCCACAGCGCCCGGACGCCGTCGTAATCCTCCGCTGTCATAGTGCGCACTGTCATAGTCCCGACGCCTCCTGCCTACGGGAACAGGGGGACCAGCTCCAGCCCCTCGCTCTCCGGAAGTCCAAACATCAGGTTCATGTTCTGGACTGCCTGCCCGGCCGCACCCTTTACGAGATTGTCCATGGCGCCCATCATAATCACGCGCTTCGTGCGGGGATCGATCTGGAAATTCACGTCCACATAATTGCTGCCCTCCACCCATCTGGTCTGGGGGCAGAGGCCCTTATCCAGGACGCGCACAAATTTTTCGGAGGTATAGTATTTGTCATAAGCGGCCTTTACCTCCTCATAGGAAGCCTCCCTGGTAAGGGACGCATAGGCCGTAATCAGGATTCCCCGGTTCATGGGAACCAGATGGGGCGTGAAATTGATCCGCACCGGGCGGCCCGCCGCGTACCCCAGCTGCTCCTCGATCTCCGGCGTGTGGCGGTGGGTGGCGACGCCGTAGGCCTTGATATTTTCATTGACCTCGCAGAACAGATTGTCCACCTTGGCGCCCCGCCCCGCCCCGGAGGTTCCGGATTTGGCGTCCACGATGATGGTGTCCGGGTCTATCAGCCCTTCCTTCAGAAGGGGATAAATGGACAGGGTGGTGCAGGTGGGGTAGCAGCCCGGATTCGCCACGAGCCGCGCCTTCTTAACCGCCTCCCGGTTGATCTCGCAGAGGCCATAGACTGCCTCCGGGATAAGCTGGGGGGACGGATGCTTGATTTTATACCATTCCTCATAGACTGCCGCATCCTTGATGCGGAAATCCGCGCTCAGATCCACGATCTTCGTCCTGGAGAGAATCTCTTCATTTATGAGGGACGCGCAGAGGCCCTGGGGAGTCGCCGTAAAAATCACGTCCACTGCCTTCGACAGCTCCTCCATATTGTCATCCAGGCAGCTGTCCTCCACAATCTGAAACATATTCTGGTACACCTGCGCGTACTTCTTATCTATGTAGCTTCTGGAGCCGTACCACTTGATTTCCACATCCTTATGCCCCGTGAGGATGCGGACCAGCTCCGCGCCCGCGTAGCCGGTGGCTCCGATGATTCCTGCTCTGATCATTCTTTTCTCCTGCCTTTTCTCAAGATTTCTGTTCCATTCTAAACCTGTTCGCCCCGGTTTTCAAGTATTTTTCCGGTTTTCTGCAAGTTTTCGGTATAATTATTCACTTTTAAACGGTATATTAGCACTTTTATGCATAATATGCAAGTATAAATTAGTTTTTATACCGAAAAAGTTACTATTTACAGCCGATTCAGAAATGATAACAGATGTGTCGTGCTCGCACGTAAGCAGCTGTTATCATTTCTGAATCAGGACTGTAAAGCAGTCACCCCACCCACATAAGCAGTCTTAGCTCCGTAAGGAGCGGGACTGGAGCCTCGTAAGAGGCGACGAGTGCGCATGTGGGTGGGGCGGCTGTAAATAGTAACCTCAAAAAGGCAGCAAGTATTCCACCCTTAGTTTACCACCTGCAGATAGCTGCTGATGCAGTACAGGGTCTGCCCGTTATATTCCACCCGGGACCAGCCCACGTCGGAGACCCCGGTGCGGACGATGACCTCGCCGTTGTGAAGCTGGACAATCACCTGGGAGGGCTCCTCCACGCTCGGGCGGTTCCGCAGGTTCGTCACATCCTTGGCCGTCACGTTTTCCGAGACGGTGGTAAACTTCGTCTTGAATTCGCTTTCCGGCTCCTCTGCCGGAGGCGTGTAGCTTAAGTCTGTGGTCAGAAGACTGGACACGGCGTAGAGGGTCTGGCCGTCATACTCCACCCGGGACCAGCCGTTATTTCCGGTGCCGGTGCGAAGCGCCGTCTCCCCGTTATGAAGCTCTGCCACGATATTCCCGTCGCTGCCCTGATCCATGGTGCTGCGCAGGTTCGTCACCTCCTTGGCCGTCACCTGCTCGCTGACCTCTGTGAAGACCACGCCCACCTCCGGATCCGCCTCGACAGTATCGGCGGCCTCTGCTTTGGGAAGGGCTGCCTCGCTGTAGCCAAAATACGCCACGTTCCGGTCCACGCCGCCGTCGATTCCGGCCACGTTTCCCTCATTAGTATACTGCCACATGACGTGCTCTCCGCTGTATTCAGGCTTCTGCGTATCCGGATAATCGCCGATTCCGTACTGGGCCACCCAGATGCGGTAGCCAAGCTCCAGCGTGTCCGTGTCCCAGAGGGCGTTCCCCTTCAGCTCATTGCGGGCCGCGTAGAACATGCCTGTGTACCCCTGCGCCTCCACCTCGGCAAGAAAGGCCTCCGCGATCCGGGAGCGCTCCCCGGCCGTCAGCGCATACTGCCGGCTGTCCGGGTTCTGGAAGCCCTCGCAGTTGTAGGCCACCGGATAGGTGATGGGATACCCCTTCAAAAGCTCGCAGACCCAGCGGGCCTCCTCCACCGCCTCCTCCTCCGATACCGCCGTGGAGAAGAAATAAGCCCCCAGAAGCAGTCCCCGATCCCTGGCCTCCTGGAGATTGTACCGGGCGCAGGCGTCCTCGGTGATTTCCCCGGTCTCGGAGCTTCGGTATCCCACCCGGACCATGACAAAATCCAGCCCCTCCGCCGCCTGGGACCAGTCGATATTTCCCTGGTACTCGGACACGTCGATTCCCACCGTCGTCTCGTCCGTCTCTGTGGCAATCTCCTTTACCGTGCTGACCCGCTCCGGCTCCGACTGGTTCTGCTCCTGCCGCTCCAAAACCTCTTCTGTCAGCTCCCGGAAGCGCTCCGCGCTCTGCGAGCCCGCTCCCCCGGTCAGGACCATGGCCTGCTCTGCCTCTTTGCCAGTTCTTCCGGAAAATATCACAAAAAGCAGGATGCATACAAGCGCTGCCAGCGCCGCAGCCACAGCCAGACTCGCTGCCAGAAGCAGCCTGTATGTACGCTTTTTGTATCTGCGGCTCTTCCTTTTCCTCTTTCGCCTCTGGTGGTCCCTGTTATTCCGGGACAGCTCTTTTTCCTCCATCCTGCTGTACCTCTCCTTCCTTCGGTCCTTCCTGAAGTCCGTTTTCGCTCTGCTGCGTTCTGTTCCGCTCTGTTCCGTTTTATCTGATTTTCCGGATCCGTCCGTCTAGTCTTGCTGGACAGGCTCCTCCGGAGCTCTTTCTTCCTTCTGGCCAGGCTCTTCCGGAGCCTTTGCTTCCTTCCACCGGAGAATTTCCTCCAGCCTCTCCTTTACCGTCTTTTCTGCCCCTTCCTCTGTGGGCCGGTAATACCGTCTTCCCGCCAGCTCGTCCGGCAGGCATTTCATGCGGCTTAGCTTTTCTTCCGTATCATGGGCGTAGACGTAGCCCTCCCCGTAATGGAGCTCCTGCATCAGCTTCGTGGGCGCGTTGCGGATCTGCAGCGGCACCGGCGCGCCTGGCTTCTCGCGGATATCCTGCCTGCAGGCCAGACAGGCCATGTAGGCTGCGTTGGACTTGGGCGCCATAGATAGATATATCACCGCATGGGCCAGATGCACGTCGCACTCCGGCATCCCCAGGAAGTGACAGGCCTGGTAGACGGACACCGCAAGGGGCAGGGCGTTCGAATCCGCCATTCCCACGTCCTCGCTGGCGAAGCGGATGAGTCTTCTTGCGATATACAGCGGATCCTCGCCCCCATCCAGCATCCGGTACATCCAGTAGACCGCCGCGTCCGGATCGCTGTTGCGCATGGATTTGTGGAGGGCGGAAATCAGGTTGTAGTGTTCCTCCCCGTTCTTGTCATACAGCAAAGACCGGCGGTTCATGCACTGGGCCAGGATCTCCTTGTCCACGCACAGCACCGCGCGCTCGTCCATCCTGCCGTTCAGCACCGCCATCTCCAGCGTATTCAGCGCCGTTCTGGCGTCTCCGTTGGCGAACCGGGCAATCGCCCGCAGATCCTCCTCCCCGATGGAAAGCTTCATA
The DNA here is from genome assembly GCA_944383645.1 of uncultured Merdimonas sp. Classification (GTDB taxonomy): domain Bacteria; phylum Bacillota; class Clostridia; order Lachnospirales; family Lachnospiraceae; genus Laedolimicola. The sequence continues at coordinate 596 of CALWQJ010000054.1, read as the reverse complement.
TTTCCATAGCCCTTGGGGCTTTTCAGGGCATGATGAAGAAGCTCCAGAAGATCGTCCTCCTCCAGAGCTTTCAGGATGAAGACCTTGCACCGGGACAGAAGAGCGGAATTGATCTCAAAGGAAGGATTCTCCGTAGTCGCCCCCACCAGAATGATGCTTCCCTTTTCCACAAAGGGCAGGAAGGCGTCCTGCTGGGCCTTGTTGAACCGGTGAATCTCGTCCGTAAAGAGCAGGGTCCGAATCCCCATCCTCCGGTTCTGCTCCGCCTGGTTCATGACCTCCTTCACTTCCTTGATGCCGCTTGTCACCGCGCTGAATTCCACAAATTCCGCCCGGGTCTGCCGGGCGATAATCCGGGCCAGGGTCGTCTTGCCCACTCCGGGCGGCCCCCAGAAAATCATGGAGGAAATCTGATCCTTCTCAATCAGCTGGCGCAGAATTTTCCCCGGCCCCACCAGGTGCTTCTGGCCCACATATTCCTCCAGGGTCTCCGGCCGCAGGCGGCTGGCCAGAGGCGCGGTCCGATCCCGGTCATCAAAAAGACTAAGCTGCTCCATCATACGCAACACCTCGTTCCTCATCACTGCTTCTTTCAG
>CALWQJ010000053.1 GCA_944383645.1 uncultured Merdimonas sp. | reverse complement strand
GAAAACTATATCTCAGGAAGGTTTGGTTGATAAGAAGATGAGAGATTTTTATGAGGAGCAGCTCACAAGGCTGCACACACAGATGATTGCCATGGGAAGCCTCTGCGAGAAGGCCATCGCGGACGCGACAAAGGCTCTGACAGACGGAGACGTGGCTCTGGCGAAGGCCGTCATGGAGGGCGACGCCAAAATTAACCAGCAGGAGCGGGATATTGAATCCATGTGCATCAAGCTTTTGCTCCACCAGCAGCCGGTGGCCGGCGATCTCAGACGGGTATCCGCGGCTCTGAAAATGGTGACCGATATGGAGCGTGTGGGCGATCAGGCGGCGGACATCGCCGAGATCGTGGTGCAGATGAACGAGAAGCTTCCGGATAAGTTCCTCCACATCTGCAAGATGGGGACGGTAGCCATGAAAATGGTGACGGACAGCGTGAACGCCTACGTGGATCTGAAGCTGGATCTGGCGAGAGACGTGATCCACAGCGACGACGAGGTAGACGAGCTCTTCCTGAAGGTCCGGGGCGAGATTCTGGAAGCTATCCGGGAGGACAGCAGCAGAGGAGAAGAGCTTCTGGATCTGTTCATGATTACCAAATATTATGAGCGTATCGGCGATCACGCCACGAACATCGCAGAGTGGGTGGAGTACGCGATCACCGGGGAGCGTTCCGCGGAGAACTAATAAATTTTGTAAATACCAGCGCTTTTCTTCATGAAATATTAAAAATTGGCTGTTATACTGAAAGCAAGATAAGTATGACAGCTGATTTTTTTGCGTTTGAGGAGAGATATCAGATTTCTGGTTCCAAAGGGGAAGGAATAGGAAAGAAGGGAGAGGGCGCTGTATGAGAGGAAAGAGAATCTGTCTGCTGGCGCTGGCGCTGCTTTTGGGCGCAGCGGCTGGCTGTTCACGGAAGGGCGGAGGCGCGGAGACCATGGAGGAATCCGTCCTGAATGAGCGCATGGCCGGGGAGTCGGAAGTGCAGGGCGTCACTATCCGCGTTTACCACAGCGACGACATGGCGGAGCATATCTGTGTGAATACGGCGCTGACAGAAGAGGTGACGCCGGAGATTCTGCTGATGAACCTGGCGTCCTATGGGATGGTTCCGGATACGGTGGCCGTTCAGAAGTTTACGGAAGAGACGGCGGCTGACCAGGACGGAGAGATTCCGGGACACCGGCTGATTCTGGACCTGTCTCCTGATTTCGCGGACTATCTTTCTTCCATGGGGACCAGCGGGGAGTTCCTGGTCATGGGCAGCCTTGTCAATACCTTCCTGGACGCCTATGACGCCTCGCTGATAAAGGTGACGGCCGGGGGAGAGACTCTGGAGACGGGACACCAGATTTACGACGGCTGGCTGGAGCTCTATGACTATGTCCAGGCCTCCTATTCCGTGGCGGAGGGCCTCCTGCAGGAGGGGACGATCACGTTCTCTTATCCGCAGCTTCAGGACTGCGCCGACACAGAGCTTCAGGAGCAATGGAATTCTATTATAGAAAAGAAGGTAAAGGATCTGGCGGAGGGCCTGGAGGAGGGAGATTCTCTCTGGGGCTCCTATGACGTCAAAACCATAAACGACGAACTGCTTTCCCTTGTGGTATCCGGGGAAATCTCCGCTCCATCGGCGGCCTATCCCTTCCGTTTCCAGTATACCTACAATATCGACATGAAGACCGGGGAGAATATCCGTCTGGCCCATTACAGGAATGTGGATCAGATCGCGGAGAATATGATGAACGGAGAGAATTACAGGGTCATCGGCGCTCTGGCGTCAGAATTCCAGGAGCGGCTGACGGTTCTCTACGGGGATGCAGGGCAGCTGGCCCTGTCGCTTCGGGGTTTTGACTTCGGGAAGGGGCAGGCGGAGCAGCCGGCGGGGTATTCCTGGCAGGAGGATGGAAAGACCTGGCTGAGCATCGAGGTTCCCCATGCGCTCGGCGATTATGTAAACGTAGAACTTGAATAAATAATCTGAATATTTATAAAAATATATCAAATTCACACGGGAAATAAGGATAGAATAGATAGATACAGATTTAATAAAATTTTTTTCAAAAAAGTGTTGACAAATACGGATCGGGCCGCTATAATGTAATCAAAGATAAGGAACAGACAAAAATAAAACAACACCACATCATCTTAAAAGAATATAATTAATTATATTTAATATAGATTATGAGGTGAATCTCAAGAAAGAGAGGTACAGTCCAACCAAAACTTAACGAGTTACCCTATAATCTAAGAAAAGGAGGTACGGACCACCGAAGACGTAAAGGTGACCTTCTGATATTACTTAAAGAGACAGGTGTAGAAAACATCTGAATCAAAGGTGATATGAACGGAGGTCAGGGTAAAAAGAAAAACGTTCGATGAGAATCGGCTGAAGAAGAAAAAAGAAGAAGCCGGCTGAAAAGAAAGAAGAAGACAAAATATCCGGAAAAGAAAAGCTTTATAACATCAGAAGAAGATAAAAAAGCCGAAGACAGAAGAAGTCGAACGAAGAAGTCATAAGGACTTCGAAAAACTGAAAAGTTACTGACAACAGAATAGGAAAAGAGAGGTAAACAGTCCAATGGACAGCATAGTATGACGGCGGATATCAATGAAGAAAAGTAATTGATATCCGCTGATTTTTGTTGTGCGCGGAAGTCTGGCCTGCCTGCGCTTCCCCTCTTGAATAATTCGTCCGTTCGGGATACAATAAAAGAAAACTAAGCGACAGGAGGATATTCCTTGGAACATTTTGTGGAGCTTAGGGGGGTCAGGAAAGTATACCACATGGGCGAGGTGGAGATCACGGCCGTGGACGGTATTGATTTTGAGATTGAAAAAGGAGAGTTCGCAGTCATTGTGGGGCCCAGCGGCGCGGGAAAGACGACGGTGCTGAATATTCTGGGCGGAATGGACACCTGTACGGAGGGCGAGGTATGGGTGGACGGAAGAGATGTGGGAAAGTTCCGGGGAAAGCAGCTGACGGCTTACCGGAGAGACGACATCGGTTTTGTGTTTCAGTTCTATAACCTGGTGCAGAATCTGACGGCTCTGGAAAATGTGGAGCTGGCGCTTCAGATCTGTAAGGACCCGCTGGACGCCAGACAGGTCCTGGAGGAGGTCGGACTGGGGCAGAGAACCGATAATTTTCCTGCCCAGCTTTCCGGAGGCGAGCAGCAGCGGGTGGCCATCGCCAGGGCCCTGGCGAAGAATCCGAAGCTTCTGCTCTGCGACGAGCCGACGGGAGCGCTGGATTACAACACAGGCAAGGCGATCCTGAAGCTTCTGCAGGACACCTGCCGGGAACGCGGAATGACGGTGGTGGTCATCACGCACAACTCGGCCATCGCGCCCATGGCGGATCGGATTATCAAAATTCGGAACGGCCGCGTCAGCGAGATGAAGCAGAACGAGCATCCGGTATCCGTAGAGACAATCGAGTGGTGACAGGCAGGGATGAGGATGAAGAAAAAAGCGCTGAGAAAAGAATTCTATATGGAAGTCCGCCGGACCTGGAACCGCTTTCTGTCTCTTCTTTTGATCACAGCCCTTGGCGTGGCCTTTTTCTCAGGCATCCGGGCCGCCCAGCCGGATATGGAGCTGTCGGCGGACCGCTATTACCAGGAGACGCAGCTGATGGATATCAGCGTGCAGGGAACCCTGGGCGTGACGGAGGAGGATGTGGAGAGCATCGCGGCTCTGGAGGGCGTCAGGAATGCGGTCCCCTGTTATTCCATGGATATGTTCGGGACAGTGAAGGATGAGCAGCTGAATCTGGAGGTCATGTCGATCCCTGAGCAGCTGAACCTGCTCACGCTTCAGGAAGGCAGGATGCCGGAGGCGGAAGACGAGTGCGTGGTGGATTATGAGCTCGTGAAGGAAGGCAGCGTGGCCATCGGCAGCAAGGTGGTCTTGCGCTCCGCGGACGAGGATCTGGAGACGGAGGATATCCTTGGCGTCTCGGAATTTACCGTGACGGGAGCAGTCACGAGCCCCTATTATATCTCTCTGGAGAGAGGCAATACCAGTATCGGGAACGGTACGCTGAACGGCTTTCTGGCTGTGCCGGAGAGCGCTTTTGTGATGGATTATTACACGGAGATCTGTGTGGAGATAGAGAAGGCCGCGTCTGCGAGCGGCTACAGCGACGCCTATGAGAAGCTTTCGGATGCCGTCGTGGAGCGGATCGAGGAGATTGCGGACGGGCGCTGCGAGATCCGGTACGCCGAGGTTCAGGAGGAGGGCCGCCAGGAGATCGCGGACGCCAGGCAGGAGATCGAAGACGCCAGACAGGAGCTGGCGGACGCCGAGCAGGAGCTGGCGGACGGCCGGGCGGAGCTGGCGGACGCAAAGCAGGAGCTGGAAGACGGAAAAAAGGAGCTGGCGGACGGCGAGGCGGAATTCGCGGAGAAGGAACAGGAGTACCTGGACGCCAGACAGCAGACGGCGGACGGCTGGGAGCAGGCAGACCGGGGCAGAAGAGACATCATAAGCGCCGAGCGCCAGCTGGAGGGCGGCTGGTCCCAGTACGAGGAAGGAAAGAAGCAGATCGAGGAGGGCTACGCGGCCCTCGCGCCCTATGAGGAGCAGTACGCGCAGCTCCAGGAGGGGGAGGCCCAGCTGCAGGCCGGGATCGGACAGCTGGAAAGCGGGCTTGCAGAGATCGAGGCCGGGCTTGGGCAGATCGAGACAGTTCTTGAGCAGATAGAAGCGCTGGAAGCTATGCCGGAGGAACAGAGGCCGGAGGGCTCGAAAGAGCTGATTGCCCAGAAGGAAGGGCTGATTGCCCAGAAGACAGGGCTGGAGGCGAAAAAAGCCGAGCTGGAACCTCAGCTTACGGAAGCGCAGACCCAGCTTGCGGCCTGCCAGCAGGGCATCGCCCAGCTGGCCCCTGTCATCGAGAGCACGAAGGCGGAGCTGGACGCCGGGGCGGAACAGCTGGCCGAAAGCAAGAAGCAGCTGGACGCGGCCCAGGCCCAGATAGACGAGGCCAACGGAGAAATCAGCAAGGCGGTGGAACAGCTTTCCGAGGCGGAGCATGAGCTGGCGGACGCGGAAGTCCAGCTGGCGGACGGCCGGGCGGAGCTGGAGGAGGCCCGCCAGGAGATCGCGGACGGTGAGCAGGAGATCGCGGACGCGGAGGAAGAGCTGGCCGAGGGTGAGCAGGAGTACGCCGACGCCAAAGCGGAGGCGGACGAAGAGATCGCGGACGCGGAAGAGCAGATCGCGGACGGTGAGCAGGAGCTTGCGGACATGGAGGTGCCGGAGTGGTACGTGCTCGACCGGCAGTATATCGCCTCCTTTGCGGATTACGGGCAGAACGCGGATCGGATCGGCGCCATCGGGCGGGTATTCCCCGCGATCTTTTTCCTGGTGGCGGCCTTGGTGTGCCTGACGACCATGACCCGCATGGTGGAGGAGGAGCGCACCCAGATCGGCACGCTGAAGGCCCTGGGCTACAGCCGGGGCTCCATTGCCGCCAAATACATTCTGTACGCCCTGATTTCCAGCCTCCTGGGAAGCCTTATCGGGCTTGTGGCCGGGCAGAAGGCCCTGCCGGCTGTGATCATGACGGCTTACCGGATCCTGTATCCGGATCTTCCCTATATGCTGACGCCGCTGAACCTCCAGTATTCCGTGATGGCGACGGGGGCTGCGGTGCTCTGTACGACCCTGGCGGCCTGGGCGGCCTGCTATAAGGAGCTGTTCGCCGTGCCGGCAGAGCTGATGCGGCCTGCAGCGCCCAGGGCCGGGAAGCGCGTCTTCCTGGAGCGGGTGGGCTTTATCTGGAAACGGCTGAATTTCAGCCGGAAGGCCGCAGTGCGCAACCTGATCCGCTATAAGAAGCGGTTTTTCATGACGATTTTCGGGATCGGAGGCTGCACGGCTCTGCTTCTGGTGGGCTTCGGCCTGAAGGATTCCGTATCCTACATAGGCGAAGGGCAGTTTGAGGAGGTCTTTGCCTACGACGGCTCCATCATTTTCGACGCGGACGCCGAGGAGGCGCAGCAGGAGAAGCTTTCGGAGACTGTGGCGGCGGATGAGAGAATCACGGATTCTGCCAGGATGCTGGAGACGGCCGTGGACGTGGAAAAGGACGGCGTCTTAAAAAGCGCTTATCTCATTGTGCCGGAGCAGGAAAAGGAGCTTCGGGATTATGTACAGCTTCAGGATCGGAAGACCAGGGAGGCCTGGGAGCTGGACGGGGAGGGCATCATCGTCTCGGAGAAGCTGGCAAACCTTCTGGGCGTGTCCGAGGGAAGCACGGTGACCTTAAGCGAGGATGATACCGGGCATGTGGAGGCAGTCGTCTCCCATGTGACGGAAAATTATTTTATGCATTATATTTATATGAGCAGGGAGCTTTACGAAAAGCTCTACGAGAAGGAGCCGGAGTGGAACACGCTGTTCCTGCACACGACGCAGACGGACGAAGCGTTCGAGGAAGGGATCCAGGAGGATTATATGGGGCTGGACGCAGTCTTAAGCGTGTCCTTTATCAGCGGCATGGCAAAGACGGTGGACGATATGCTGGGCAGCATGAACGTCGTCATCGCCGTGCTGGTCATCTCCGCCGGAATGCTGGCCTTTATCGTGCTTTACAACCTGAACAACATCAACATCAGCGAGCGGAAGCGGGAGCTGGCCACCTTAAAGGTGCTGGGCTTCTTCGACCGGGAGGTGTCGGCCTACGTGAACCGGGAAAATATCATGCTGACGGCCATCGGCATGGCGGTGGGGCTTCTGCTTGGACTGGCCCTCCACCGGTTCGTGATGACGACGGTGGAGACGGACACCATCATGTTCGGCCGCGTGATCCGCTGGTACAGCTACGTGTTCAGCGGGCTTCTGACGATAGTATTTTCCTTGATTGTAAGCGGCGTGCAGTTTTTCAAGCTGAAAAAGATCGATATGGTAGAATCGCTGAAGAGCGTGGAGTAGGAAAAGAGATATGTCATTACAGTTTGTGTTTGGAAATTCGGGGGCGGGGAAATCCTACGCCCTCTATCAGCAGGTAATCCGGGAATCGAAGGAGCATCCGGAGCAGAAATTCCTTGTGCTGGTGCCCGAGCAGTTCACCATGCAGACCCAGAAGGAGCTGGTGGGGCTGCACCCGGACGGCGGAATCCTGAATATCGACGTCTTGAGCTTTAACCGTCTGGCCTACCGGGTCTTCGAGGAGACGGGGACCCCGGTGGCGAAGGTGCTGGAGGAGACGGGAAAGAACCTGGTGCTGCGAAAAATCGCCCAGGAGCACCAGGAGGAGCTTCGTGTCTTAAGCGGGAACTTAAAAAAAATGGGATACATCGGGGAGATCAAGTCCCTGATCTCAGAGCTTGCCCAGTACGCGGTTTCCGAGGAGGATCTGGGCCGGTTCCTTGAAGCGAACAGGGACAGGCCCCGCCTGTATTATAAGCTCTGCGACGTGCAGGTGCTGTACCGCGCCTTCCACGCCTACCTCAAGGATCAGTATATCACGGCGGAGGAGCTTCTGGAGGTGCTCTGCCAGACGGTGGAGCGCTCGCAGAAAATCCGGGAAAGCGTGATCGTGCTGGATGGGTTTACCGGCTTTACGCCGGTTCAGAATAAGCTGATGCAGAAGCTGATGCTGTACGCGAAGAAGGTGATCGTGACGGTGACGATGGACGAGAGGGAGGATCCGTACCGGCCTGCGGGAGAGCATCAGCTTTTCTATCTGAGCAAAAAGACGGTGGCGGGGCTGATGCGCCTGGCGGCGGAGGCCCAGGTGAAGGCCGAGCCTCCCCTGTGGGTTCACCCGTCGGAGAAGAGCCGTTTCCGGGCAGGGAGCGCCCTGGCCTGCCTGGAGCAGAACCTCTTCCGGCTGCGCCAGAAGCCCTACGCGGGAGGCCAGCAGGAAATCAGCCTCCACGTGCTGAAAAACCCGGAGGCCGAGGCGGCCTGGGCGGCCTCGCAGATCCGGAAGCTGGTGCGGGAAAAGGGGTACCATTACCGGGATTTCGCCCTGATCGCGGGCGACATGGAGGCTTACAGCCCGGTTCTGGAGCGGGTGCTTCCAGAGTACGGGATCCCCTGCTTCCTGGACAATAAGAGAAGCGTCCTGAAGAATCCCTTTGTGGAATTTATCCGGGCCCTTCTGGAGATTGCGGATCAGGATTTTTCCTATGAGTCTGTGTTCCGGTACCTGCGAAGCGGCCTGTCCGGCATGGAACCGGAGGAGACGGATCTCCTGGAAAACTACGTGCTGGCTTTGGGGATACGCGGCGGGAAGAAGTGGGAAAACCGGTTTGTGCGCTCTTACCGGGGGCTTGCGGAGGAGGAGCTGGAGCAGATCAATGGACTGCGCCAGCGCTTTGCCGATGATCTGCTCCCCTTTGCGAAGATCCAGAGAAAGAAGCATGTGACGGTCCGAGAGCGGACCCTTGCCCTTTATGAGCTGATAGAAAAGCGGGGAATCCAGGGGCGGCTTGCGGTTTTTGAGAGGCAGTTCCAGCAGGAGGGCAGCCAGGTGCTGGCCAAGGAATACCACCAGATCTATGGGATTATCATGGATCTATTTGACAAGCTGGTGGACCTTCTGGGGGAGGAGGAGCTGACGCTTAAGGAGTACGCGGAGATCCTGGACGCGGGCTTTTCGGAGGCCCGGGTAGGCGTCATCCCGCCGGGCGTCGATCAGGCGGTGGCCGGAGACATGGAGAGGACCCGCTTAAAAGACGTGAAGGTGCTCTTTTTCCTGGGCGTCAACGAGGGCAGCGTGCCGAAGTCCAGCTCCCGCGCGGGGCTTCTGTCGGATATGGAGCGGGAGCAGCTGCGGGAAAGCGGGCTGGAGCTTGCGCCCACGGCCCGGGAGCAGAGCTATATCCAGAGGTTTTACCTCTACCTGAACCTGACCAAGCCTTCGGAAAGGCTCTATGTGTCCTGCTGTCTTCTGGACGGGGCCGGAAAGTCGCTGCGGCCTTCCTATCTCATCAGCGTCCTGCGGCGGATGTTCCCGGAGATCGCTGTGCAGCAGGAGGAGGCGCAGGGCGGCTTTGGAAAGGCGGACGGAAGGGCTTCCGGGGAGGATGCCCTGCCTCAGACAGCCCGGGAAGGGATCCGGCTTCTGATCGAGGGGCTTTCTGATTACCGGGAGGGCCGGAGGGACGCCCGCTTCTACGAGCTTTACCGCTGGTACGCGGGGCAGGCGCAGTATGAGGAGAAGCTGTCCCAGCTTCTGGACGCGGCGTTTTCCGTCCATAAGGACAGCCGCCTGGGCCGGGCGGTGGCCCACGCCCTCTACGGCACGGTGCTGGAAAACAGCGTCACCAGGCTTGAGCAGTACGCGGCCTGCGCCTACGCCCATTTTCTGATGTACGGCCTGCGCTTAAAGGAAAGAGAGCAGTATGAGTTTAACCCGGTGGATATGGGAACGGTCTTTCACGAGACGCTGGAGGCCTTCGCCCGCCGCCTGGAGGAGAGCGCGTATGACTGGAGAACTCTGCCACGGGAACTGGCGGATCAGTGGGTGGAGGAGTGCCTGGACAGCCTGACGGTGGATTATGGAAACACAGTGCTGAACAGCACGGCCCGGAACGCCTACATGGTGCGGCGGATGAAGCGGATCCTGAAGCGGACAGTCTGGGCCTTGGGCGAGCAGATCCGCAAAGGCCTGTTCACGCCGGAGAATTATGAGATTTCCTTCTCCAGCGTGTCGGATCTGGAGGCAGTAAATATCCGCCTGTCGCCGGAGGAGCGCCTGCGCCTGCGGGGGCGGATCGACCGGGTGGATACCTGCGAGGACGAGAACCGCGTCTATGTGAAGGTCATCGATTATAAGTCGGGAAACACCTCGTTTCAGCTTCTGTCCCTCTATCATGGCCTGCAGCTGCAGCTGGTGGTCTATCTGAACGCCGCCATGGAGCTGGAAGCGAAAAAGCACCCTGATAAGGAAATCATCCCGGCGGGTATCCTGTATTACCAGATCCAGGATCCGGTGCTGGATCTGGAGCTGGAAGAAGGACAGGAACGGGATCCGAAAGAAGAACAGGAGCGGGACCCGGAGGCAGCGGCGGAAGCGGCTTTGAAGGAGGCTGAGGCCAGGGAGGCTGAGATCTCCCGGCGCATTCTGGAGAAGCTTAAGCCGGGCGGCCTGCTGAATTCCGCCCCGGACGTCTTAAAGCTTCTCGATCAGGAGCTGCCCGGCAAATCGTCGGTGCTTCCTCTGGCCTGCAACAAGGACGGCTCGCTCCGGGCCGGTTCGCCTGTGGCCACAGGAGAGCAGTTTGCCCGGCTGTCTTCTTATGTAAATCGGAAAATCCAGCAGATCGGTTCGGAGATGCTGGAAGGGCGCATGGACGTGGCCCCCTATGAGCTGAAGGGGAAGACGGCCTGTGATTTCTGCGCCTACCGGGGCGTCTGCGGCCTGGACGCCAGGACGAAGGGCTTCCATGTGCGCAGGCTGCAGGCCCTGAAGGAGCCGGAGATCTGGCAGCGGATCGAAGCGGAGGCGCCGGAAAATTTGGAAGCTGCGAAGCCCCAGATACAGGAGGATGGAAAGAAATGAGCGTAGCCTGGACGAAAGAACAGAGACGGGTGATTGATGTCAGGAATAAAAACGTGCTGGTGTCCGCAGCGGCCGGTTCCGGCAAGACGGCGGTGCTGGTGGAGCGGATCCTGTCTATCGTCTGCGGCGATCTGGAGGGAGAGGAGCCTGTGGATGTGGACCGCCTGCTGGTGGTGACCTTCACGAAGGCCGCGGCGGCGGAGATGCGGGAGCGGGTGGGCCTGGCCCTGGAGCAGAGGCTTCTGGCCGATCCGGAAAACGAGCATCTGCAGAGGCAGCAGACGCTGATCCACAACGCCCAGATCACCACCATCGACAGCTTCTGCCAGTACGTGATCCGCAATTATTTCCACCAGATCGACCTGGATCCCTCCTTTCGGATCGGGGACGAGGGCGAGCTGAAGCTTCTGAAGGGCGACGTGGTCCGGGAGCTTCTGGAGGATCATTACGGGACAGAGGATCCGGAGGAGCAGGCCCGGTTTACGGAATTTGTGGAGGCCTATGCCGTCGGAAAGAGCGACGCGGGCCTGGAAGCCCTGATCCTGCAGGTCTACGAGGCGGCGGTCAGCTACCCCTATCCGAAGCGGTGGCTGGAGCGCTGCATGGAGGATTACCAGGAGACAGACGCGCGGAAGCTGGAAAAAAGCGGCTGGATGCGGTACCTGCTTTCTCTGGCAGAGGATACCTTTGCGGGCCTTGCGGGGGAGCTTGGGGAGATGATAAAGCTCTGCCGGACGCCGGGAGGCCCCTGGATGTACGAGGACGCCCTGCGCTCCGACCTGGAGCAGACAGAGGAGCTTGCTTCCTGCCGGAGCTACGAGGAGATCCGCAGGCGGCTTTCGGAGCTTTCCTTCGCCCGCCTTTCCGCCAAAAAGGACGCGGACGTCCAGGAGGAGAAGAAAAACCAGATCAAGGCCTTCCGGGAGGGCATGAAAAAGAGTCTCAAGGATCTGAAAGAGAAATATTTTGCCCTTTCTCTCAAGGCGGCTTTGGAGGTCTTAGAGAAGGCGGCTCCGGCGGCGCTGGAGCTTCTGCGGCTGACGGCGGAATTCGCGGACCGCTATCAGGAGAAGAAAAGGCTGAAAAACCTGGCGGATTTTCCGGATCTGGAGCACCTGGCCCTGGAGATCCTGGTGGAGGACGTGCAGGAGGAGGCCGGAGCGGATCTCAGGGGAAATGGCGGCGGGAATTTCCGGCTTGCCGTGACGGACGCGGCCCGGGAGCTGGCTGGCCGCTATGTGCAGATCATGATCGACGAGTACCAGGACAGCAACCTGCTCCAGGAGGTGATCCTGAACAGCGTGGCCCAGGGACAGGGCGTGCCAAACGTCTTTATGGTAGGGGACGTGAAGCAGAGCATTTACCGCTTCCGCCTGGCCAGGCCGGAGCTTTTCATGGAGAAGTACCGCACCTATCCACAGACAGAGGAGGATGCCTCCGCTATCCGGATCGACCTTCATAAGAACTTCCGCAGCCGGCGGGAGGTGCTGGAGGCGGCGAACAGCGTCTTTTTCCGGCTGATGACGGAGGCCGTGGGCGGCGTCCGCTATGACAGCGCCGCCGCCCTGTACCTGGGCGCAGAGATGCCCGAGCTGGGAGAGAGTCCGGGCGCCGCAGGCGGAGAGATGCCCGAACCGGGAGAAAGCCCGGGCGCCGCAGGCGGAGAGAAGGGCGCGGCGGCCGAGGGCGCCTGCTCAGGCGGCGCCGCACCCTCGGCGGTGCCTGAAAAGGCCGCGCCCCGGCGTATGAATACGCCGGAGCTTCTGCTGCTTGACCTGGATCCGCCGGAGGAGGATGGGGAGGAGAAGCAGCAGGAGCGGACGAACCGGGAGCTGGAGGCCCATGCGGCGGCGGCCTGCATCCGCAGGCTGCTGGCCGAGGGCCAGGTCTATGACCGGAAGGCAGACGCCTTCCGCCCTGTGCGCTGCGGCGATATCGTGATCCTGCTGCGAAGCCTCACAGGCTGGGGAGACGTCTACGCCCGGGTGCTGACGGCAGAGGGGATTCCGGCCCACACAGAGTCCCGGACGGGATATTTTACTACGATAGAAATTCAGACCCTTCTCAACCTTCTGCGGATCGTGGACAATCCCCGCCAGGATATTCCGCTGGCGGCGGTGCTCAAATCCATGATCGGCGGCTTCTCTGACGTGGATCTGGCGCGGATCCGGAGCGCCTTTCCGGAGCGGGCCTTTTACGAGAGCTGCCTGCGGTACGAGACGGAGGGGCCGGATCCCGATCTCAGGGAACGTATGGGGAAATTTTGGGGACGCTTACGGGAATACCGGAGGCGGGCAGAATTTCTGGCGATCCACGAGCTGATCGAGGAGCTTCTTGACCGCACCGGGTACGGGGACTACCTGGCCGCCCAGCCGGGCGGCCGCCAGCGCCAGGCCAACGTGCGGATGCTCGTCGAGCGGGCGCTGGCGTTCGAGAAGACCAGCTACCGGGGGCTGTTCCATTTTGTGCGCTACATCGAGCAGCTGCAGAGCTATAACGAGGATTTCGGCGAGGCGGGCGTGCTGGGAGAGAACGAGGACGCGGTGCGCATTATGACGATCCATAAGAGCAAGGGCCTGGAATTCCCGGTGGTGATCGTGGGAGGCCTGGGAAAGAGCTTCAACCGCCAGGACACCAGGAGCCGGGTGGTGATTCACCCGGATCTGGGCGTCGGCGTGGACTGGCTGGACGCCGGGAGGCGGACGAAGATCCCCACGCTTCAGAAGCGGGTGCTCCAAAAAGCCCTCGATGTGGAGATGCTGGGAGAGGAGCTGCGGGTCCTCTACGTGGCGTTTACCAGGGCAAAGGAGAAGCTGATCCTGCTGGGAAGCGCGGCTGGCCTTGAGAAGAAGCTGGAAAAATTCCAGGCCGAGGGAAGGAGAAATCCTCTGTCCTTTCGCGCTATTTCCACGGCAGGGACGTACCTGGACTGGATCCTGCCTGCGGCGGCCCTGCCGGAGGAGACGCCCTTTGCCGTCAGAAGGCTGACGCCGGAGGAAGAGGCGGAGGAGGCTGTGGGGCGGCAGATGAGCCTGGAAGAGGAAAAAGAGATTTTCGCCCATCCGGAGGAGCTTCCGGGAGCGGATCCGGAGTACGCGGAAGCGCTTAAAAACCGGCTCTCCTATGTCTACCCCTATGAGGAAGAGGCGGCCCTGCGGGGCAAGCTGAGCGTATCGGAGCTGAAGCAGGCCGGGCAGACGGAGGAAGAGGACGAGGACACCCTGCTTTACCCGGAAGAGGAGATCGTCCCCTATATTCCCCGGTTCGTACAGGAGAAGGAGCCGGTCAGCGGGGCGGCCAGAGGAACGGCCTACCACCGGGCGCTGGAATGCCTGGATTTCACAGGCCTCTACCATTCCGAGAGGGTGAAGGAGGAGCTGGCGCGCCTGTTGGAAGAGGGAAAGATGACGAAGGAGCAGGTGGACGCTGTGCGGCCCTACGACATTTACGCCTTCGCTCAGACCAGGCTTGCGAAGCGGATGACGGCGGCCCGGAAGAGAAAGGCCTTCCACACGGAGCAGCCCTTCGTGATCCAGATGCCGGCGAACGAGCTGGACATCGGCTGTAAGAGCGCCGAGCCCGTCCTGATCCAGGGAATCATCGACGCCTATTTTTACGAAAAGAACGAAGCGGGGGAGGACGAGATCGTCGTCGTGGATTACAAGACGGACTATGTCCGGGACGGCCGGGAGCTCCTGGAAAAATATAAGAAGCAGCTGGACTACTACGAGCTGGCGCTCGGACGCCTGACCGGGAAACGGGTGAAGGAAAAGGTGATCTATTCCTTCTGCCTTAAGGAGGAAATCCCGGTTCCCGCAGGAGAAGGCCAGGGAACCAGAGGATGTGTGACAGAGGGGGACTGCGGCAGATGAGAGTTGTGATAGATGGGATCCCGGTGAGGGTAAGCTGGAAGCATAATAAACATATGTACCTGTACATCAGTCCCACGGAGGGCGTTGCCTGCGTAACCGCTCCCATAGGAGCGCCCATGCAGAGAATCGAACGTTTTGTCCGGAAGAAGCGGGACTGGATTGAAAAGCAGCAGAAAAAATACAGAGAGAGTAAGCTCCGTCAGGAGAAGCTGCAGGAGAAAATGAAGGCGGCGCAGGTGGACGTAAGGACGTATCTGAGGGAAGAAATCGCGGAGCTCCTGCCCAAATGGGAGGAAAGAACAGGGCTTCACTGCTCAGGCTTTCAGATCCGGGACATGAAGACCCGCTGGGGCAGCTGCAATACGCGGACCGGAAAACTGTGGTTTTCGCTGATGCTGGCCTGGCAGCCCCGGGAGTGCGTGGAGTATGTGATCCTCCACGAGCTGGCCCATCTCTACGAACCCAGCCACAACGCGCGCTTTAAGGCCTTTCTGGATCTGCATATGCCGGAATGGCGGGAGACTCGAAGGAAGCTGCGCTAGGGAAGGGGGATATCCATGATCTATATAACGGGAGACACCCATGGGCAATTTGAACGCATTGAAGCGTTCTGCCGCCGTCAGAACACAAGACGCGAGGATGTTCTCATCATTTTGGGCGACGCGGGAATCAATTACGACGGCTGGGTCAGAGACCGCGTCAAAAAGTATTTTCTGGAAACGCTACCGATCACGCTTTTCTGTATTCACGGGAACCATGAACAGAGGCCGCAGACTCTGGACACCTACAGGGAGAGGCGGTGGCACGGCGGCGTCGTGTATTACGAGGAGGAGTATCCGGATCTGCTTTTCGCGAAGGACGGCGAAATTTTTGAGCTGGACGGATGGCAGACGATGGTGATTGGCGGCGCGTACAGCGTCGATAAGATGTTCCGGATAGCTTACGGATACGGCTGGTGGCCGGACGAGCAGCCGTCGGAAGAAATCCGGCAATACGTGGAGCGGCAGCTGGACGGCTGCGGCTGGAACATAGACGTGGTCCTGAGCCATACGGCTCCGCTGAAATATGAGCCGAGAGAAGTATTTCTGTCCGGCATCGATCAGAGCGGCGTAGACAAATCCACAGAAGAGTGGCTCGACAGGATCGAGGACAGACTGGATTACCGCAGATGGTACTGCGGCCATTATCATACAGAGAAAAGAACGGACAGGCTGGAGATCCTCTTTGAGAATTTTGAGGTGTTTATGGGGCGGAAATAGGAAAAGAAACGGAGATTTAAAAGGGATTCAAATTTTTCCTTCCATATGATACAATCAGTGCAAAATGAAATGCGTTTTACGGACAGGAGAGTCTGGCTGTCCGTTCTGGAATACAAAAGAGGAACACAGCGGGAGATATGCTGCGGACGAAGGAACGCTATCCGGTGCTCCACCCGACCTATGACGGTCTGCATTACGGGGAAACCATGACAAAAAGGCAGCTGGAAAAGCTGAAAAAATATCTGGGGGAAGAGGTGATTCTGTGGAACCTGTAGATCTTGCAAAGCTGGAGACGGCGATCAAATATGTGGAGAGAATCGCGGAAGGGAACAATCCGGTCAACAATCTGCCGATGGAAGAGGACGCGGTGCTGAATAATCCGAACGTCATCCGCTGCATGTATTTCGTGAAGGGAGTGCTGGAGGAGGTGCGCAGCAATGGCGGCGTCATCGGCGGAAGAAAGGCGAGAGAGCCAAGGGAGCCTTTTCCCTTTGAGATTCTGGAGCAGTTCCGGTACGAAAGAGATCAGTCTATTATGTATGTTCTGAAGCAGATCCAGGCTCCGCTGGAGGGCCGTAAGGTGAAAAAACTTTCCGCGAAGACGGTCACGAACTGGCTGAAGGCAGCGGGCTATCTGACCGTGGCCTACAGTGAAGAGGTGGGAAAGGAAACCACGCTGCCTACTGCGAAAGGAAAGGAGCTTGGCATCTACACAGAGGTACGCAGCGTGCCGGGCAATACCTATCTGGCAGTGATTTATAACCAGAACGCCCAGGAATTTGTGGTGCGGAACCTGGAAAAGATGGTAAACGGAGAGACGGAAGATGATACAGAAGCTTGACCTGAAAACAAAATTTCTCATGGGCGTGACCCTGTTTTCCATGTTCTTCGGGGCGGGAAACCTGATCTTTCCGCCCTATCTGGGGGCGCAGGCGGGGACGTCCGCCTGGACGGCCTTCATCGGCTTCGCCATGAGCGCTGTGGGCCTGCCGGTGCTGGGCGTGATCGCGGTGACGGTTTCCGGCGGCCTGAACGCCCTGGCCTCCAGGGTGCACCCGAAGTTCGCCTTCGTCTATATCGCGGTGCTGTACCTGGCCATCGGCCCCTGCCTGGCGATTCCCAGGACGGCCAGCACCTCCTTTTCCATGGCGGGGCCGCCGTTTCTGCCGGAAAGCGTCCCGGAAGCGCCGGTCCAGCTGCTGTACACCATCGTGTTCTTCCTGGCGGCCTCCCTGGTGGCTATGCATCCGGAGAAGCTGACGGAATATCTGGGGAAACGGCTGACGCCCGTGCTGCTGACGCTGATCGCGGCGCTGTTTCTTGCGGCGCTTGTGAATCCCGCGGGACCGGCGGCGGCCCCTGCGGAGGCGTACGCCTCGGCCGCGCCTGTGGAGGGCTTCCTGTACGGGTACCAGACCATGGATACCCTGGCTGCCCTGAATTTCGGCATGATCGTGGCCCTGAACGTACAGGCGCTGGGCGTCCGGGAAGAGAAGGCTGTTACGGGGGAGACGGTCTTCGCCGGCTGGATTGCCGGAGCGCTGCTGCTGGCAGTCTACGCCATGCTGACCTTTGTGGGCCGGCTGTCCGGCACGGCTTTTCCAGGGACGGCGGACGGCACGGAGGTGCTGATGCGGACGGCAGAGCACCTCTTCGGGAAGGCCGGGGCCCTGATTCTGGCGCTGATCTTTGTGATTGCCTGCTTTAATACCTGCGTGGGCCTTTTGAGCTGCTGCGGAAAATACTTCAACGGCTGTTTCCCTCGGATCGGCTACCGGGCCTGGGTCTGGGGCTTTGCCGCAGTCTCCGCGGTGCTGGCAAACGTAGGCCTGGAAGCGATCCTGCTCTTTTCCGTGCCGGTGCTGAACGCCATCTATCCCCTGGCGATTCTGCTGATTGCCCTGGCCTTTCTTAAAAGGGCGCTTACACGGTTCCCGGCGGTCTATCCCTGGACGGCCCTGCTCTGCGGCGTGAGCAGCGTGCTGGCCGTGCTGGAGCAGCAGGGGCTTTCCATCCCGGGCGTGACGGGGCTTATCCATGCGATTCCGGGGTACGCGGCGGGCTTCGGATGGCTGCTGCCGACGGTCCTGGGCGCGGGAATCGGCGTACTGTGGAGCGTTATGCGCCGGAAAGACAGCTGTCCGTGAGCCTGCGGGCCGGCTGTCATTGGGCGGATGAACTGTGTTTCACCGCCGTATGTAAAAAACAAGAGATGAGGAGTTTTTAAATTATGCCTGTATTTGATTTTAACAATACGCCGGAGGAAAAGAAGGAGCCGGTGTGTACCTATACGATTTTCCGTTCCAACGCGCCGGAGGCTTCGGCGGATCAGCCGATTCTGGTCCTGGACAACAGCGCGAGGCAGTGGAAGCACCATTCCTGCGGCGTATTTGAAAATCCAAACAAGCGGACGGCCTTTGAGTTCAAGGAAGAAGGGGGCGCGGTAAGCGCCGACATCCTGCGGATCGACGCCCGCTTTGTAAGCCTTGTAAGATGGCTTGGGGAGCACCGGATCAATGTGCGCCTTTCCGGGGAGAACCGGCCGGAGGGCTACGCAGTCTACCGGATCCGGGAGACGGCCTTTGGCGGCGGCACGAAGCTTTCCGCAGAGGACGGCTTTCTGCAGTTCATGATCGAGAGGCTTTTGGCCAGCAGCGCTCCCTCAGAGGAGCTGGAGGATGAGGATCAGGTGGAAAACGGGGACGAGATGAAGCTGACCAGCCTTCAGAGCATCACGGATTTCCTGACCTGCGCGGGGCGCACCCTGCCGGACAATATCCAGCTCTGGGCCCGCCGGAACCTGGCGGTGGCAAGGTCCGCGGAGGTGAGCCCGGAGGAACGGCGCCACGCCCAGCGCGCCCTTTCCATTATGATGAACGTCCAGTGGAAGCACCACTATTTCGAGGCCATCGACCCGGAGGAGGCCCGGCGGATCCTGGACGAAGAGCTTTATGGAATGGAAAAAGTGAAGCAGCGGATCATCGAGACGATTATCCAGATCAACCGGACTCATACCCTGCCTGCTTACGGCCTTCTGCTGGTGGGCCCCGCGGGAACGGGAAAATCCCAGATCGCCTACGCGGTGGCCCGGATCCTGAAGCTTCCCTGGACCACCCTGGATATGAGCTCCATCAATGATCCCGAGCAGCTCACCGGAAGTTCCCGGGTCTACGCCAACGCGAAGCCGGGCATCATTATGGAGGCTTTCTCCATGGCGGGCGAGTCGAATCTCGTCTTCATCATCAACGAGCTGGACAAGGCGAATTCCGGCAAGGGCAGCGGCAACCCGGCCGACGTCCTCCTGACGCTTCTCGATAACCTGGGCTTCACGGACAACTACATGGAGTGCATGGTGCCCACCGTGGGCGTCTATCCGATTGCCACGGCCAACGACAAGAGCCAGATCAGCGCGCCCCTGATGTCCCGTTTCGCGGTGATTGACATCCCCGACTATACGCCGGAGGAGAAGAAGGTCATCTTTTCCCAGTTCGCTCTGCCGAAGGTGCAGAAGCGTATGGGTATGCGCCCGGAGGAATGCGTCGTGACGGAGGAAGCCCTGGACGCGGTGATCGAGCGGTACGCGGACACCACGGGAATCCGGGATCTGGAGCAGGCGGCGGAGCACATGGCGGCCAACGCCCTCTACCAGATCGAGGTGAACGGCGTGGAACGGGTGGTATTTACGCCGGAGCTGGT
>CALWQJ010000052.1 GCA_944383645.1 uncultured Merdimonas sp. | reverse complement strand
AACCCCATACACCACCTTCATTCTCTTATCTCATAACTATTGTTAAGTTTCGGGAAATATGCCAGCGGCTCAGGGCGATTCACAAAGGGCAGTGGACGATGAAGTGAGAAACGGATACTTTTTCATATCCAGCCGATAATGGGTAGGCTGGCCAGGCTTCTTCTCGCCTAGCTCCGCAATGTATATGCCGCCTTTGTGATAAATCAAATCTCCATCTTCCTTTCTGTGGTTTTTAATGGTTGGTTCAAAACCGGAGATCACGCTATCTGGCGTTATACCAGCGCCAGCCCTGCATCCACCTGCCCTCCTTACAGGCACAAAATAAGAGCCGGAGGCTTACTCACCTCTGACTCTCATCTGTGCCGACTGTCTGGCAGACGGCATAAGAAAAGCCCTGCACCCATCAAAGGCACAAGGCTGAAATTTATCTATTTAACTCTCTTGACTGCTATACCGTACTCCTGCCAACATAGCAAGCCTTATATATGATTTCTGTCCGTCAGACCAGAATTTTGCCATCCGCCTTCCTTCAGCCCGGGCAAAAGCTTCGTCTAATCTGATGGATGGGGCTTCATCTAATTTGCTGGACAACATTGGGGATACTCTCCTGAAATTTGCATTTTCCATGCTGCCCGGCACTTTTCGCTGCTTTGATCTATCCATTTAAAGTTCAATCAGCCATTCATATCCATCTTCCCGTTTTCGGCGTACCAGCAGCCCCATATCTACCTCCATACAATCCGTTTTGGCCGAATCAAAAATACTGCTAAATGCCCTCAACCGGGCTTCTTCCATTTCTACAAACCAGAAGGAACTGATGCACAGCAAATGTTGGATTATGTTTCAATGCCCTCAACCGGGCTTCTTCCATTTCTACCATCTTGACGAATTTCACATTGATCGTACAGAAGAATGTTTCAATGCCCTCAACCGGGCTTCTTCCATTTCTACCTTGACGAATTTCACATTGATCGTACAGAAGAATGTTTCAATGCCCTCAACCGGGCTTCTTCCATTTCTACAAAATTTTATCTTGTAGCTGAAATTGTACCGTCTTATGTTTCAATGCCCTCAACCGGGCTTCTTCCATTTCTACTCCAAGATTAAAGGATCGATTGAAACTGATAGCAAAAAGTTTCAATGCCCTCAACCGGGCTTCTTCCATTTCTACCTTTGTTAAGTCGTGATATATTATCCAACAATGTACTGTTTCAATGCCCTCAACCGGGCTTCTTCCATTTCTACGTGTATACAGCGATATGTACCGACAGATAAAGAGAGTTTCAATGCCCTCAACCGGGCTTCTTCCATTTCTACTAAAGTTTATTTGAGCCACGAAAAGGAATAGTCAAGGTTTCAATGCCCTCAACCGGGCTTCTTCCATTTCTACTGTCTTCCTTGGAACCTCTTAATATTACTGGGTTCTGAGCCATGATTTTGCAGGTATTTGATTGAATTTTCTGAAAACAGTCTTTTCTCAAAAAAATCATGTTCCATCAGACCAAATGGATATCAACTCTCTTTAAGCAGCCTTCTCCTTCCGCTTTTTATTATAGTCTCTTTTCGTGCATCTGTCATCCCATGTCTTCAATTTTTCCGCTGCCGGCTTGTCCGGGATCCTGCAACCGGCAGCGCTTTAAATCAATTCTGTTCAATACCTCAAAATTTCAAAAACACCTTATTATTTTTTGCGGCACTGGTTTGCCATCCATTTTCCATTTACGTTACGGGGTACAAAGGAAATCTCTGTTCCCGGCTTTAAGTCTTCTTCACAAAGATCCGGATTATAAGTGGCATGAATTCCCACTTTATAATCTTTGTCTCCCTGCACTGTGATATACCCAAAATTCTGGTCAGCTTTAAAAAATTTTACTTTACCGACTATTCTCCGCTGATCATCTTCCTTGTGATAATCAGATCTTTTATGTCCTTCTTTAACAATATTCGGCTCGTTCCAGCTTCCCCGCAAAACAAGGTCTTCATCCAATGGCTCAGGGAGCGTCTTCAATGTACCAGGGTTTTTCCGATTATTTGAGAACCATTGATAAATAAAATCTCCATTTTTATTTCTAGCCAAGGGATACATAACCGGAATATTTTTACGAAAAGATTGTGTATCGCACATATGAAGTAATGTTTTTACTGCCTCCCTATCCAAACTATCTCCCTGCTCAGGCTGAATATTTTCATAATCTGTTAAGTCCAGCTGTACCTCCATGGAATTTCCATCTGTTATCAGCTTCCGAATCGCCTTCTGCTGCACCGTCAGTTTAACGCTGCCATATCCCAATGGCTTTCCGTGCCCCAGCTTATGCTGTTTTGTACTGTTATTTCGGTTTTCCCCTAAAGTGATAACCCAAATCAAATCTCTCAGCTGTCCTTCTGTTATCTCATCAAAATATACCCGAAATTCAAAGGAACCATTCATTGCCTCCATAGTCGAATTCATATTCCCTTTTGCCGCATCCGCAGCTAACGCATGATGCCAATATATCTTGCGCCCTCTGGGAGTCGCCTGATCCAGATCATGATATTCCGTGTAATTATCGTTTCTTTTAGAGAACCCTGTTTTCTTTCCGTAAAAATCAAAATTCCAATAAGTTACATTCGGCTGATCCGGTTTTCTCAGATAAAATTCAAAAGCGGATGGCCTTGGTTCTCCCAGGATCTGCAGAGTATGGACTTCCGATTTGAGTTCACCAACCGGAGTCCCGTCGGTAAAGCGGACATGCCCTTTCATTCCCTTTCCACTTGTCGTTCCAAACATCAGGCATGCCGGGCACAAACGATCCGTGTCTTCGCATGGCGCATGGATTCCCATAATCTCTTTCCATTTACGCCTCTGAGCGATCCGCCCGATCGATGAGTTTGATAGATAGACCATAGGCTTATTGTTCCGATATACAATAAAATAATATACCGGAACCATATTACCCTCTCCATTTTTCGCCCGTTTCAATGCTTCAGCAATATTTTTGTTTGGAACTTGATTTCTGGATTTCAGTTTCTGAGCCGGGCCATTAAGAGCTGTTTTTAATTGCTGATAAGGATCATCATCCCCTGTCAATTTCCATCGATAAACTACTTCCTTCGGATTGAGATAAGCAATATGATAGTTATCTTTTTTTACTGGTATATTGTACTGGAGCCATCCCTTCCCTGGCACAAAGTCTCCGTTTTTCTCTTTTAATCTTCTTCCGTCCATAAATTGGATAGTTCCGTCGCTCACTAAGACTTCGGCCGTCTTCGCTGTGGTGCTATACAGCACCCACTCCCGCTGGCTGCTTCCTGAAACCGCAGGCTCATATGCTAAGAGCCCTCTCCTGCGAAGAGATGCATAAGCGGGTATACGCTGGCTGATCGGCTTATCATCCAGCAAAAATGGAACACAGCTGTCCGTAACGGTTTCATACACGCTCCTTATCATTCCTCTAAGTTCGCTTCCCGGAATAACCGGCTGCTTTTCCGTCTCCGACGGAACTCGAAAGAAATTATATTCTTTATGAAGATTTTTCTTTTGATCCGGTTCCGGATTTTCCTCATACTGATTTTTCCCGCAATCCCAGTAGCGGGGATGCGCCCCGTCCGGAATGATCAATGGGGTTTTTGTTTCCAATAAAACCGTAAGCCAGCCGCTGAGAAGCGTTTCCTTTGAACGGTATGCGGATTCTCTGGATTTACGTTTTTTATCAACGGATTTCCCAAATGGAATAAAGTTATATGGATTGATAAAAAGCTGCTCGCTCATATGCTGCCACTCTCCTTCCCTAATCTCTGCCTCTCTGAATAAACTGGCACAGCCGGTAATCCACGATTTTCGCCATACCGTTTTCATCATAATCGATATAAGCGATCACTTTCACGCTGTCCTCTGAGGAGCCTATGGGAAGCATATACCTTCCTCCTCCCGTGGTAAACAAAATTCTTCTTCCCATCTCATCGTACTGCTCTCCAGACCGTTCCTGGTTAATATCAATCGTCTGATACTGAACTATATAATATTGGGACGACAGATTTTCCTCCGAAGCTATTCTCCATTGAAACTCTTCTCCTGCTAAGCTGCGTTTGAAGCAGACTTCCTGATCCTCTGAGAAAATCCGAATTTCCAGCAGATTTTCCGGACTCAGTTTTTCCAATTCTTCCGCCGTTCCGTGTCCTGCCAGGAAGGAATCTGTGCTGTACGCTAAAAATAACCGGTTTGCGTCGGTATGATTCATGACTTTCCTCATAATCCCGTCTTGACAAACTGCTCCGCTCTTTTTCACCCAACCGTATTTTCTCATAACATTTCCTCCAAAAAATGGCTGTCCAGCTTTTTCAGCCTTCCGGTCGCATCTTCTCCATTTGCTATAAGACTGATAATTTCACAGCGCCCCTGCCCGGTTCCAGCGTTCCCTCCAAAGGTAAGCAGTCCCAGATCCAAATCAATCAAGGCAACAGCCAGAAGCTGAGCTAAAAATTTATCCATTTTTTCCTTCTGGACTCTGACATTTAGTGTTCCGGCACCTCCCTGCCAATAGCGCGCTGTAAACAAAGCGCTGTTTCTTGGAGCCTGAGTAAAACGATCTACTGCGTTTCTGGTAATTGAATATGCCTCTCCTCCACGAATCTCTGTTTCATCAAAACAAATTGATGATTTTGTATGTGCGTTCTCTTTTTCTTCAACTCCAAACAGCCGGTTTAATTTCTCCTTTTCGAGACTGCCGCACTGTCTCAACAGCGACAGCATATGGTGTCGGAAGACGCCCGCCCAGGAGGTTCCGGGAATCACCGGTTTATGATCCTGGCTGCTGAGCGGTACAGAATCCGGAACGCTGCCATCCTCCAGTCTCTCGGCGCGGGCTGTATTGACCCTTACCGAAAAGCTGCCTTTGATCTGGATTCTGGCAGAGATGCAGATATCCCTGGCGTATAAATCTCCAGATTCGGCGGCAATGTCTTCCCCGTTTTCAAACGTTTCCTCCTCAAAAGGGTCAAACACGAGCCAGTTTTCTAAATCCTCAGGAAAATTAAATTCCTTTCTTTTCACCGTCACGCTCATGTTTCCATAGCCTCTAGTAGTCCTCGCTCCAAACGAAATTCCATCAGCGGCAACAGCTCTCATCAGCAGATCCAGACCACCCGCAATTTCCCTCTCATAAGCAGCGCTGTCTCCGGTCCATTCCAACACGGAATAGTAGGGCCGTTTTGTTTCTACTACCTGAAAGTCATATTTGCTTCCACTGACAGCAACCCCCCATTCATCCAACCGGATTCCATCCCGCACGGTAATCCTGTAATCCCCGGCAGCAGCCAGCCGTTCCAGGTTTCCATCGCTGACTATCACATGGCTGTTTGCTAAAATTTCTCCGGATACATATCCAAAAAGCTCGTTTGCATCTGCAGCGGAAGTCCTTTTCGAATAATAATCTCTCAACACGCCTGCTATACTGCTGCCAGGAATAAAAGGACATCCTCTTCCATCCAATAATAAATCACTATCTGTGGCTTCATTGTCTCCGCTGCTGATACGAAGGGGAGATTTCTGATACATTTTTAACTGATAATATACTTTTTTCACCGAAATCCCCTACCTTTCCTTACTGTAATGCTGTCTATGAAGAAGAATCTCCAAAGGCATCTTCCACTTCTGCATCAAACGTGCTTCGGCTTCAGGATATTTTTCCAGTTCTTCCCATAATCCATGCTCATGCTGTAACATCTTTTTCAGTGAGATCTGGCCGCTTCCCAGTTCTTCATAAATCTCCTTTACCGTTTTTTCACTAATTTTCTTTCTTCCATCTTCATTCTCACTGCTGATATCGCTTTCCTTCATCGTCCCGATCATTCTAAGCAGATCCTTATAGTCCCGCGCCTCTGAAAGCATACAGCGCAGCCGGCCCACTGGAAGACCGTCATCAATGGCCGGGTAATCCAGGGCATACCGCTGTAACGCCTCTATTCCTGCATCGGCTAATAACATTGTGTAAATATTCTTTATATATTCCTCATCCTGTTCCGGTTCTGCGCAGTCAATGCGTCCTCTCTCAACGAGCGAACGTTTTTCCATTTTTTCTTTCGGAATAATATCGCAAACGCCAAAGCCTTCCTGGGCAAACTCACCTGCCTGGATGACCGAGGGCAGTTCCCCGCCTTTTGCCTCAAAACAATAGACGCTGCCAGCCCTGACCACCGGCACCTGGGGTTTCTGCAGCTGCCACGTCGCCTGATACCCTCCGATTACATGATACCGGCAATAATCCTGACATCCCTGAGGCAATGCGGCCGAAAGCCCCAGCTGACGGGCCAGGATCTCCCGAACTTCTCCCTCTTCCGTTATGTACCTGCCGTCCTTAAGCAGCGCCAGATCCGACTTTAATACCACATACACGGCTTCTCCCTGAACCGTGGAAATCCTTTTTTCTTCCCAGGATTCCACCGAAGGCCTTCCCTTCAGGGAACATGCGGCATACTGGGCGCTTCTGCTGCGTCCAAACCGCAGATCCGTCTTCGTCAGGCATTCCAGTACATAAGGAACCATCTCTGCCTCACAGAGAACAGTGCCCCCATAGACCAGCCCAGCCTCGATAGAGTCCTGCATATAAAGCGTTCTGGTACCCGGATTCAACATCGGATCCTGTGACGTACCATTCAGGGCATAGTGGTAGACTGTGCGGACCGTTGGCTCCGCTACAACATATCTGTATTTCTCAGTTCCTGGTATCTGACACAGCGCGGCGAATGCAGTGTCCAGAGTCTTGGGCTTCATGGTCTTCCATCCGCCATTCTTCTCCGCCAGATGATTAATCATTCGCCCATTATCATTTTTCAGCTTCACCAACATCATGGGGGCAGGCGCGCAGATCTTTTCATGGATTACCGGCGTCAGCGCTGACCAGCGAACTTTTCCGTTCAGGAAAAGAGCGCGGAAGATTTCATCGTCTGAACCGCCTCTCCTTAAATAGCCGTCTGCCATGCAGCCGATCACGCTTCTTGCGGGTACCGATGTATTTAATTCATCATGGCCCGGAAGAGTCAATGGGGCATCCAGGGTGATGGAATAGGAAATTTTTACACAGCCAGAACGCGGAAGACATTCCGCCGTCTTACCTGCCCCCTTCGGATGTTTCTCGCTTATTTCACAAAGGGACACTTTCACATTCCCCAGCCCTCTGTTCCGCGATGTCCCCATATGGCGCATAGCTCTGCAACAATCCGTAAGGAAAGTCCTCAAATTTTTATCTTCTGTGTCAAGGCACACAGGAGCGTAAAATTCCATCTCTTCCTCTGGCCTCGCTCCAAAAGGATCATAATGGTGGATCACTCTGGTAAAACGGAGGGTATTTTCTTCTTTCACGCCGTCGACCAGCTTTGTCTGTCCCCTTACGTTTGAAAATATCTTCTCTACATTTACAGGATGAGCGAACCGTTTGACTCCGTCGGGAATACCGCCGTCAGCAGGCAGCTTTCTCGTCAGAAAATCCCTCATAGCTTCCGCGCCTTTGATCACGCCGTCCCGGATCAAAAGACGGCCCTCATTTCCATAGGCATCGCCGAATAACTTCCTGGCTTTTTCTTCGGCTCCAGCATACCCCATCTGAGCTAATTCCAGCGCCGCCTGCCTCAGACATCCCTTTAACCGTCTTGCTGGAATATACGGAAGGCCAGCCTGATCCATACAAACATCCGTGTCAATGGCATTCCCCGCGCTTTCTCCATTTCCTGCGCACAGATCAGATCGAAGCACTATTTTCAGATATTCCATCTATCGCCCCTCCTTAAACCATAAATCATAGACCTCCGACAGGTCATAGACCGACTTTAAAAGCTGATTCTGGTTAGGAAACTCTGCTTCAGCCTCTTTCTGCAGCCCGCCATGATGACCGTAAATGCGGATCAACTCCTGCTTTCCGTCAGAGAGCCGGTTTTCACATTCATTTCCAATGGTTTTAATATCTCCTCTGGACACCTGGTATTTGATAAAAAGCTCATTCAGCTTTTCCAGCTTGCCGTAATCATTTTCGCCGGTCCCATTTCCTCCTGTCACCCTCCACGGGCGGGCCATACAACGGTCTGTCCCCTGCTTTCTTCTCACTTCCGACAGATCGCCGCCTATTCCGTTATGTATATAGTGGAAATCCACCCAGCCTTCTTCGCGTACCTCTTTTCCCCCTGTATGTACCCGTTCCTTCGCGCTGTCGCTGCAGGCCTGTTCCGCCATAGAGTAAGCCCTGGAAAACGGATAATGGCTGTGAAAGATACAGATACCCACGCAGGAACTGTACCGCCAGTCCGAACCATGTCTTTTATGGAAATTCTGAACAGACTTTAGGTATGCTTTCGCATAGTCCATTGCAAATCTGGCGTTACAGACAAAGGTCAGATCATCTCCCTCCGCGATCAGGATCCGGTAAAGGAAACGGCTGGAATTTTGCAGATCTGGATTTTCTTCCCTAAGTCTTTCCTGGCACTGTTTCATAGCCTGAATCCCTTCCTCTACAAACGCCCTTCTGGTATCGGCTGTAAACTGCCGCATTTTCTCAATACAGGTGTTATAATCCTGGACGTTCTCCAACATACGGCTGATTTTAACGCCCATATTGTTTCCGTCCCCATGGATAACCGCCAGAAGGCTCTCTTCGCCTTTTTTCGTGATCATATCGTCCAGAATCTTTACCGTCGGATCTTCCTTGCTGATCTCCTGTCCTCTTTTCCGTTTGACATATCCCTCTTCTGTGATCCTGACTGGTCTTCCCTCATAGGAAATCACCCTGGAATAGGGCTGGAAAGATGTGCGGTCCATCATAGAAAATGGCAGGATAAAGGAACTCTGGCCGGATATCATACGGTTTTTCTCCCGGTCCGCCTCCTCCATCAGGCGTTTATAATCCTTCTGATAATCGCCCGTATATTCGCAGCACACCGCCATGGGGATCATTCCAGGATAATTTTTCATCAAATAATATGAGAACTGCCTGTTGACCTCCAAATAGCTTTCTTTTGAGTCAAAGAGAACGGTGTCATTTCCTCCACCCTGGAATAGATCCACCATATGAAGAGCATGATTTTTAAAAGCTGCCTTGACCTCATCTATATCGAACCGTTTCTGCTCCGAGAGTCTTCTAACTTTCTTCCCAGTTTTTTCCGCCTGCTCAAATAAAATTTCCCAGCTTTTCGAAATGTGATCCGATGCCCCTATCATTTCTGCCATACGATTGGAACGGAATATATATTCCTGTTTTGACCGTATCGTATACTGCGCCAATATGTACATGTTTCGCTCCCCCCTTGTCTTTCTCAGCTCAGATCTATGATCTGGCTCCGTAATTCTTCCGGAACCTGATCCGCTAATTTTTTCCACTGTCCCAGAAATACACGGATTTTTTGTTCTATATCTCCATTTTTATTGTTTTTCCAGTTTATATCATCAGGTCTTTTTTGCTTCATATACTGGAAAAAGCCTTCCGGATTATGCTCCTCCTGCTCCGCGTGATTTACCTGATTACGAAGCCGGCACAGCTTTCTATACACCTCAATGAGCCTAAGCGTCTCCACCTTTCCCACACCTGATAATCCAAATGAGACGAGGTCTTTTTCGTCGCACTCTTCTATGCTGCCTTTTTCTTTATTAATTTTCAAATAATCTTTAATCAAATAGTGGTTCAGATCTTTCATTTTATAACCATTTTTACGAAGATTATAATCCTCTGGATTGTAATCATGATTATATATTTCCTCGCACTTTTTGAAATACTCTTCCTTTCCGCCTTCTTCTATTCTGTAATAAACAAGCCCGGAACAGATAAATTCATACGGCATTTTAGCCTCGAAAATTGTCAAAGCCTGCTGCAGGAAGCTTTTTTTGAGACACCAGCTAATCTGTTCCACATACCGGTATTTCGCGTCAAATAAGGAAGCATAGTTTTCATGGATATCCTGGTATACGACGTCCATTTCTGTAACTTTTTCCGGATTCTCAAATTCAGTCTCCAATTTTTCAATCTGCTTTACCGCGCTGTCAAATCCCTCTGCGTTACATTGACATATCGCGCTGGATGCCTGTTTAATAGCTCCAATTAGCCTGCTTTCCTTGGAATTCTCGTCGATCTTTCCATTAAAATACTGTTCCAGCCTGTCCCCCCAGCCGTACTGAGCGAATATATCCATTGCAGAAATCAGATCATATGTTCGATACTCTTTGCTTACTTCCCGTATTGTATGAAGAGGCCGTTCCTTTCTCGTCGGGTTATAATCATTGGCATATCTTCCCCTGATCATAACTCCCTGCCTTTCCAACAGCTCCACGATAGCGTTCATCTGTGAAACTGCGTTGCGATCTCCGCCCTGCATATCCATGTACAGGTGAACAGTTTTCCCACGCTCCTGACTTCTGATTTTCTGAACCGCTTCCCAGAAAAAGAGCGGGTTTTCCAGATCCACAAGGATAAACTGCGGCTGACAGTCTTCCGCCTCATACATGTCTGCTCTGATCCTCTTTTCTTTTATATCCTCCAGTTTATCTTCAACCTCATCAAAATCCTCCTCAGCCGGATCTCCCAGATACGTCCTGATTCTTTTTTCAAAAAACGATACCGCCGTATTCTTCTTATACCAGTCTTTTTCCGTTCCCTCTTCCCGCGCTTTCGCGCTCGCTAAAATGACGACCCGATCCAGCCGCTCATCCTGCTCTGCCAGATGATACAGCACATATTTTGTATGGGGTTCCATTTGAGAAATGCCTTTAAAATATAAGGTTTCCTTTTCCTCCTGGATCTGATATGTGTTGATCTCCGGATTTCTCGGCAGCGTGCTCATAGCCAAGAGCATAACATTCTCATACTTCCTGTTCTGACCCATTGTTTACCTCCAGATAAATACCCATTTTTTCATATTCGCGAAACTGCCGGAATTTAAATGCGGACGTCTTCTCCACAATCCCATCGCGAACCGGCTCTTCAGCTGCTATACGCTCTGTACAGGCGGTAACGCATCGAATGCCTTCTTTCTGCAGTCTCCAGATCACAGCCATGGTAAATGTAAATTCTCCCTGGCACATAATACACTCTGGCCGGATCCTCTGTATTTTTTCAGTCCAGTATTCAGCCATACTCACTACTTCAGCAGTTGTAGCCATAGCAGGGATCGCC
This sequence comes from uncultured Merdimonas sp., assembly GCA_944383645.1. GTDB lineage: Bacteria > Bacillota > Clostridia > Lachnospirales > Lachnospiraceae > Laedolimicola. The sequence continues at coordinate 8,364 of CALWQJ010000052.1, read as the reverse complement.
GGAAACGGTATGTCCAGAATTTTACCAAAAGCCTGTGCTTCCTTCCGCTGTTCTTCGCTCCAATTTGAAGAGGGATGATTTGAAAAATTAACAAACATCCTATTCTGCTGCCTCCTGTCTATATAAATCAGATTTAATCTAAAATTTCATATCTTCCAAAGCCAAAGCTGGTATTCTTGCCTACATGGATCAATTCCCCTGCCAACAACAGGCCTTTTACTTCTTCCGGTACATCATCAAGAAAAATTTCTCCTGCCAGTCCCTTAAGAATCATCCTGGAATCTCGCCTTGAGGAATATCGTTCCACATGGACAGGAAAAAATCTCTGGTTTTTTATTTCTACGTTCGGCAATTTCCAGCGCATCCACTCCTCGTCCTGAATCCCCTCAAAGCAGTCCAGCATATAGATCCGTCTTCGTATTCCCGCTAAAATAGCGTCCATCTGAAACTCTTTTAAAAATTCACCTTGATATTTTAAAGTCAGCGGCGTAAAAAACTTCAAATGGCGATACGTCAGGGTTTCTCTACTTTTAAGCTGCTTTTCTACGTACTGATCCAGATATCTTACCTGATATCGTTCCATATAAATCTGACCATCCTTCAAAATGTCCTGCCGATCCGCATTTTTTACATAAACCAGACGGAAACGGGCTTTATATTTTCCCAATCCATTCATTCCTAACGCGTATATTGCCTGTATATACTGACTGAAATAAACCAGATTCCTTCCAAAAAGCAGCATCTCAAACTCTAATCCGTCGCCTGCCTGAAAATATTCCTTTCTGTTTTCACAGGATAAAACATATCCCACGCTGTCTCCCGTAGTCACATAAGCAGGTTTTTCTTTAAACTGTGTATACATGGTCCTCTGGACAATGCATTCTTCTTTAAAATCACAGACTTCGCAATTTCGGTCACGGATGCAATTACTCCGTAAAAGCATCTCACCAATACCTCCGCGGATTGCAGAAGGTTTGTTTTCTGGAAGGCGTGTATCCTCCAAAAAGACCACAAAAAAATAAAGTCTCGTATAACGGATATGTAAGGAATATTTTTGGAATATATCCATGTGCATGCCCCCATTTCACAGCTTGATATAAGACTAAAATATCACATTTTGGGTGTGTTTGCAATAATTTGTCAGATAATTCAGGTTCTCTATTTTAAAAATCGACCCGCCGGATTACTTTCCAGCAGGCCGTCCTTCTCCGCCTCTCGATCGGTTCAGCGGAGGGTTATGCTGTGCGATTTTCTGTCGCTCATGCTCACGGCGGGTACGGGAAGTAGATCGTCCATCGGCCACCTTATATTCGATGGTTCCCGCTCCCGTTCCGCCAGTAGCCAGCTTACCGCTGCGGATGTGTTCGCCGGTCCGGCGCGCCAGATTACTTGTCTCCCCTATGTAGACAATCGCTCCGCTGGCATCCCGGATACGGTATTCTCCCGGTTTTTCCGGCGGCTTTTGTCCCATTCCCGTAGTAGGGTTATATTTATTGGGGCGTCCAGGTCTATATGCTGACATCTCATTACCTCCTTTCTTGGGGAAGGCAGCTTCTTCAAAATCTCGCTCCCTTTTTTCGTTTTTTTTATTGTTTCAGTCCCGTTACCGGGGTAATCCTTTAAAAGGGTCAGCGGAAGCTGGTAGCGTCCGCAATATTTACAGACAAATCCAAGATCCCCAACCGAAGGATTATAAGTGTAAACACGGCGGCAATAAGTACACCGCCTGGTCATACTCCTCATAGTCATGTCAAAACCTCCTCCTTTCAACCGTTTAACCAACTTTAGGACTGCCGTTATCCTGCGTTGCAGGTCTGGCTGGCAAACTCTTCCGCCAGCAGCCATCCGATCGCCTCTGTGACAGTCGCAGCAGTACCGGCATTGACGAGATTTCCGGCAATCGGGATCCATCCGATCAGAATCTGCGAAACCGTGCGGCCTACAGTCGCGGCGGCGACGGATGCCACAGCAGCTCTTGCGGCGCTCTCAGTCAGTTCAAGGCCAAATACCCTGCCCAGGGAAATGGTCATGGTCAACTGAATTGGCGTTATAACCGCGTTGTCGCTGCACGGAATCTGCGCCAGGCCCGCTCCTACAGCGGCAGCAGATGCGCTTGCGCTATGAATGATTGCATGGCATTTTGCCTTCTGAGTATCTGTCATATAAGTCATAGGAACCTTCCTTTCCGGCCAATGGCCTGTACGTTCTTGTTTTCTGTTGACATCATGAATTATAACGTATATGCCATTTTTCTTCGACGGAAAGCCAAGGCAAAATAATGTTCCGTTTTTTCTCGATTTTTTGTATTTTTTTTAATATTTAGTTCCATGTTATGGAACTATTTTTATCGTGCTTACAAATCTCGCTAAGATTTATAATTTCACTGGACTATTTATATATCCCATGATAAATTAAATAAAAGGAGTGATTCAAATGGCATTTACATCTGATACCGGCAACAACAAACAGCATATAAATCTCAGCACTGATGCATATGAGGTGATCCGAAATGACATGTTTACCTTTCACGAAAACAAGCTTTCTCATTTTATAAATAGTATCTTTGAGCATTATTCCCCTAAAGCAAAATGTTCTATTTCTTTGGTTCTTAATCAATACCGGGGAGAGCTTTCTGAACTTCTCTCCGGTATCCGCGGAGATGAAGGCACCCAGAAACGGATATTCAATCGCCTTATCTCTAAAGAGGAAGAAAAACTCCGCCAACAAACTAATTCATACGAAAAGGGCATAAGTTTCAACTTCTGGTTAAACAAGCATAATTTCGACCACTTAACAGAGGACCGTTTCGGATGTAAGGAAGATAAATACTATGACAACAAACGGGGAAAATATATAAAATGTGTCCTAGAAGAATATGCGCGGCTTCCATATATTGAACGGGAAAAGATTTATCTCACACCGTTTATAACGGAAATAGAAAAGGCAATTCATGATAAAAAGCAGCTAAGAGTTACTACAGAAAAAGGGGCTATTTACAACGTCTACCCCTATGACATATCCAGCGATCCCCTTTCCACCGCAAATTATCTCGTAGGATACTCGCAGCAAGATGATAATCCAGATGCCGAACTGCGTCCATGTTCCTTCAGGATTTCCGCATTGAAACACGTCGAAATTTCAAAAAGTAAAAGCGCATTTATTCCAAAGGAGAAGCAGAAAAATCTATCCAAATTGGTTGCGTCCCGAGGAGTTCAGTTTCTCATAAGCACTGAAGAAGAGATCCATGTAAGATTAACAGATTCCGGCAGGCATAAGTATTACCGTCAAAGTCATCTGCGCCCCACATTAGTTGAGGAACAGGAGGGAAATATCTTTGTGTTCCGCTGTACAAACGCTCAGGCAGAATTCTATTTCTTTAAATTCGGTAAAGATGCAGAAATTTTGTTTCCAGCTGAGTTAAGAGAAAAATTTAAATCTATGTACCAGAGCGCCGCAGATATATATAAATAAGAAGACGGATGGAGATGACAGTATATAGTCATGTACCCCTGATAACAGGTATTGTAAACGACAGGAATGGCATCGGTGTACAAGGGACAATACGCCCCTTGTACACCGACGCTACCTTTATCGATGACAAGGGAACGCCTCCGCATATTTCACTTCCGACATTCTGGCTCATCTCCTTCGCCCGCTTTCGGGCATGAAAAAAGCGCCTGTCCGGCGATTCTTATGAACCGTCGAACAAGCGCTTTCCGGATTCCCTGAAATTCTGTTCTTATTATGACACCATCATCTTTATGTACCGTACTTTTGCTGATTCCAAATCGTTTCGCCGTCTGTCTCACAGTCGCATTGTGGTCTATGATGTAATTAGCTATCGCAACTGCCCGTTCTTCAATATATTCTTTCATGGGTCTTCCCCGAGAACGTTTTTTACATCATATTCAGGGTGACAAGAATATATTCTTCCTCTATCTGCGTACAGGCGTCAGAACACCAGCATCCCCGCCTGGTATACCACGAACGCCGCGATCCAGGCCACCGCGCACTGGGCCAGGACGACGCCGGCCGCCCACTTGCCGCCAAGCTCCCGCTTGATGGCTGCCACGGCCGCCACGCAGGGGGTATAGAGAAGGCAGAAGGTCAGAAGGGCTGCGGCTGCCACCGGAGTGAGCGCCGCCGTCAGGGCCTCCGTGCTCCCGAAGAGGACGGAGATGGTCGCCACCACGCTCTCCTTGGCCATAAAGCCGCTGATAAGGGCGGTGGACACCCGCCAGTCGCCAAAGCCCATGGGCGCGAAGATCGGGGCGATTACGCCGGCGAGCATGGCCAGAATGCTGTTCCTGGAGTCCTCCACGATGCCAAGGTGCAGGTCAAAGGTCTGCAGGAACCAGATGACAATCGTCGCCACAAAGATGACTGTGAAGGCTCTCTGCAGGAAATCCTTCGCCTTGTCCCAGAGCAGATGGCCCACGTTCTTCGCGCCGGGCATCCGGTAGTTGGGAAGCTCCATGACGAAGGGCACGGCCTCGCCGCGAAACAGGGTGCGGCGCAGCAAAAAGGCCATCAGGATCCCCATGACGATTCCGCCGAAATAGAGCAGGATCATGACCAGGGCCGCCTGCTCAGGGAAGAACGCCGCCGTAAAGAAGCCGTAGATGGGCAGCTTCGCTGAGCAGCTCATAAAGGGAGTGAGCAGGATCGTCATCTTGCGGTCGCGCTCTGAGGGCAGGGTGCGGCTGGCCATCACGCCGGGCACCGTACAGCCAAAGCCCACGAGCATCGGCACGATGCTGCGGCCCGACAGGCCGATTTTGCGCAGGAGCTTGTCCATCACGAAGGCCACCCGGGCCATATAGCCGCTGTCCTCCAGAAGGGACAGGAAGAAGAACAGGGTCACGATGACCGGAAGGAAGCTTAAGACGCTTCCCACGCCGCCGAAGATTCCGTCCATAACCAGGGAGCGGATCGTCGAGCTGGCGCTGCCGGCTGTCAGGAACTGATCCACAAGCCCCGCCAGGGCCGTGATTCCCATATCCAGGATATCTGACAGGAAAGCGCCTATCACGCCGAAGGTCAGGTAAAAGACGAGGGCCATGATCGCGACGAAGCAGGGGATCGCCGTGTACTTTCCGGTGAGCAGCCGGTCGATCTTCTGGCTGCGGATATGCTCCCTGCTGTCGTGGGGGCGCACCACCGTCTCATCGCAGATCTTCTCGATAAAGTCAAAACGCATGTGGGCGATGGCCGCAGCGCGGTCAAGGCCGCGCTCCTTCTCCATCTGCTTTACGATATGCTCCAGGGTCTCTTTCTCATTTTCGTCCAGATGCAGCTGCTCCAGAATCAGGCTGTCGCCCTCCGCCAGCTTGGCCGCCGCGAAACGAACCGGGATTCCCGTCTGCTCCGCGTGATCCTCGATAAGATGCATGATCGCATGCAGGCAGCGGTGCACGGCTCCGCCGTCGTCATTGGCGTCGCAGTAGTCCATTTCCTGGGGACATTCCTGGTACCTCGCCACGTGGAGGGCGTGGGACACCAGCTCATCAATGCCCTCGTTCTTCGCCGCGGAAATGGGGACTACAGGAATTCCCAGCATCTCCTCCATCTGGTTGATGCGGATGGAGCCGCCGTTTTCCCGGACCTCGTCCATCATATTCAGGGCCAGCACCATGGGAATATTCAGCTCCATAAGCTGCATGGTCAGATACAGGTTCCGCTCGATATTCGTGGCGTCCACGATATTGATGATGCCCTTCGGGTGCTCGTTCAGGACGAAATTCCGCGTCACGATCTCCTCGCTGGAGTAGGGAGACATGGAATAGATGCCCGGCAGGTCTGTCACCAGCGTGTCCTTCCTGCCCCGGATCTCGCCGTCTTTACGGTCCACCGTCACGCCCGGGAAATTTCCCACATGCTGGCTGGATCCGGTGAGCTGGTTGAACAGCGTCGTCTTTCCGCAGTTCTGGTTGCCCGCCAGGGCGAAGGTCAGCACCGTGCCCTCCGGCAGGGGATGCTCCGTCTCCTTCAGATGAAATTTTCCTCCCTCGCCAAGGCCCGGATGGGGCACCGACGTCCCCGCCTTTTTCTTCGCCGCGCTCTCGGCGTCCCGGACGTTTTCTATCTCTATCTTCTCCGCGTCCGCCAGGCGCAGGGTCAGCTCATAGCTGTGGATGCGCAGCTCCACCGGGTCGCCCATGGGCGCGTATTTCACCATGGTCACGTCGCCTGTGGGAATCAGTCCCATATCGAGGAAATGCTGCCGCAGGGCTCCCTCCCCGCCCACAGAGACAATGGTCGCCGTCTTTCCGATTGGTAATTCTCGTAATGTCATATGTATGTTCCGCCTCTTCCTTCATGCTGATAAATTTTATCATCTTCCAACGATAAAATTAGGCTAATTCCTGCAATTTGTCAAGTACAGGAATCAGCCCCTTATCAGTCGCTCCTTATATTCTCTCAAGCAGTCCCGGAAGCTCCGAAAGTCTTTGGATCTCCCAGTCCGGCACAGGAACGTCCCCGCCGCACGCAGTCTCCTGCGGTACGCCCGCCGCGCCTGCCGGATGGAACCAGACTGTGCGAAGCCCCGCGTTCACGCCGCCCTGGATATCCGAGCTTAAGCTGTCGCCTACGATCACGGCGTTCTTCTTTTTAAAATCAGGGATCCGCTCAAAGCAGCGCTCGAAATACCGGACGTCAGGCTTATTAAATCCGATCTCCTCGGAAATGAAAATGTCTTCAAAATATTTCGGCAGATCCGCGCTTTTCAGCCGCCCATGCTGCACCGCCGCCGTCCCGTTCGTCACCAGATAAAGGCGGTACCGGCCCCTCAGCTCCAAAAGCAGCTCCTGCGCCCCTTCCATAAAATAGTGGCCGATTCCCAAAAGGGACTCGTAAGCGGTAGCCGCCTGCTCCGGGGAAGCGTCCACCCCCAGCTCCTTGAAGAGAAGCCGGAAGCGCCCAAGCTTGACCTCCCTGCGGCTGATAAGCCCCTTCTCCAGAAGCTTCCACTGGGCCAGGTTGATGGCACTGTAGCGGGCGCAGACCTCTTCTGTGGGAGGGATGCCCAGGGCCTCCAGCGTCCTGGAAAGGGCCACGCGCTCTGCTTTATTAAAATCCAGGATCGTATTGTCCAGGTCGAAAAATACGGTGTCCGTCATCGTCTTACACGCTTCCTTTCAGCCAGCTTCCGGCCGCCGTTTCTTAAATCTCTACCGCCTGCTCCGTCACAAAATCCACAACCTTATCATAAATCAGGCTGTTTTCCACGGTTCCCCGTCCGTACTGCTCCTCGAAGGCCTCCGCCGACTCCGCGCCGTACTCCTCCGCCAGCGTCTCAAGGCCCGCCTGGTACTCCTCCTCTGTCACGGTGATATTCTCCGCCTTCGCGATGGCGTCCACCGCAAGCGTGCATTTCAGCTGGAACTCTGCCCAGCTCTCCACCTCGCTGTCGAAATCCTCCCTGCTCATCTGCATAGCCTGAAGCAGAAAGTCGTCCAGCTCCAGCCCATAATAGGAAGCGTACATCTCATATTCCTGCAGCCGGCTGTCCGCAAGGCTCTTAAGCTCCTCCTCGGAGCACTCGAACTCAGAATCCGCGATCACCGCCTGCATGGCCTCATACTCCTTCTGAGCCGCTGCATCCGCTTCCTTCTGCTGCCGCAGGGAAGTCCGCAGGTCCTCCTCATAGGCCGCCGCCGTGTCGAAGCCCGTGTACTCTTTGGCGAACGCGTCGTCCCATTCCGGCGTCACATGCTCCACGATGGCGTGAATCGTCACCTCAAACACCACATCCTGGCCTGCCAGATCCGGATTCGTATAGGGATCCGGAAAGGTCAGCGGCAGATCCACCGTGGTTCCCACTTCCTTTCCAATCAGGCCGTCCTCGAAGCCGTCGATAAAGCGGCCGGAGCCGATCTCCAGGTCAAAGCCCGCGCCGCCGGAACTGCCTCCCTCGAACTCTTCGCCGTCCAGCCTGCCGACATAATCGATATTGACGATATCGCCTTCCTCCACGACCGTCTTGCCTTCAATCGGCACCGAATCTGGATAAGAAGCCAGGAGATTGTCAATCTGGGCCTGAATCTCCTCGTCCGTCACCTCCGTATCGATGGCGGCGACCTCCACTCCCTCATATTTTCCAAGCCTGGTCAGGCTGCTGTCCGGATATTCCGCCGCGATATCTCCGGCGGCCTCCCCGGCTGTATGTCCCTCTTCTGCAGCGTCCCCGCCCTTTCCGCAGGCCGCCGTCAGAGCCAGCACGCCGCTTAAGGCAAGCGCTGCGATCCATCTCTTTTTCATAATCTTTTTTCTCCTCTGATTTGCTTATGATTTGCTCATGCTTTTTCTGTGCCGGCATGGCAGGAAGGCGGCGCGGCCCTCCTGCACGCCGATAAAAAAAAC
>CALWQJ010000051.1 GCA_944383645.1 uncultured Merdimonas sp. | reverse complement strand
CTGCCGGGACCTGAACCGGGAGATCATAGAGGAATACCTGACCTACCTAAAGACGGAAGCTACAGGGACGAAACACTACCATGCAGATTTGAACCGGCTGCGCAGTCTGCTGGAAAGCACCGGCCAGATGTGCGATTATCCAAACCTGATCGGACTGTTCCTCACAAGGGACATTCCGCCAACGCCAAAGGCGGCTTTCAAGACCTATTCAGATGCGGAACTAAAGCGGCTGAACCGGGAGATCGTAAAGCTGGATGCGCAGACGGCACGGCTGATGATTATCCACCAGATGCTGGGGACGCGGATATCCGATACCCTGACCCTGACGCCGGATTGCCTGTCGGAACGGAACGGCGAGATTATCATCCGGATCCGGCAGATGAAAACCAAGCCCTATGAAAAGCCCATTAGTGCAGAGCTTGCGGCGCTGATCAAAAAGGCAATTGCTTACACCAAAGAGAAATATGGGGATACAACTTACATCTTCGTCGATGAGAAGAACCCCAGCCGGCCGATGCCATATACCACCGTACAGTTCCGGATTACGGACATGATCTATAAGAAAGAACTGCGGGATGACAACGGTGAGATCTTCGGCTTCGGGACCCATATCTACCGGCACTACTATGGGATGAAGCTGACCGAGATGCACCTGGACGACTGGACCATTGCCAAGCTGCTGGGGCACAGCAGCGTTCGAAATGTGAAGTATTACCGGAAGATGAGCAACCAGCTTCTCGCCGATGAGACGCGAAAGGCCAGACAAAGGCTCTCTGCGGTAATCCTGGATAACTTAGATGGATGGGAGGCAGAGTATGAACAAATACGACAAGATGATCGCCTGCAATAGGAAGGCCAGCGCCGAAAAGATTGACCTTGCCAGGAGAACCATCTTCGAGATGGTGGAGGAAGGCGAGAAGGTCACGATCCCCAAGCTGATCGCCAAGACGGGACTGTCGAGGGGGTTCTTCTACAAGAATCCGATGGTACGGCAAGCGCTGGACAAAGCGCTGGAGCAGCAGGTCGGGATGATCGACCCCAGGCGTTCGGTTCTGGATATGGCGATGGATAATGAGATCGTTGCCCTGCACGAAAGGATACGGGAACTGCAGCAGGAGAATCAGCGGCTGCGGGCAGAAAATGAAAAGATGCAGAAAGCATTAAGCAGGAGGAACGACAAGCTGCTCCGTAATTTATAATCGGATAATACATAGCTCATCGGAGCCGGAGGCGCCGGGGAGCATGGAAAGGAATGCACGGTTTGAATTGACTGTGCATTCCTTTTTTGCCTACAATGGAAACGGGAAGTGGACATGAAACACATTTGTGCATACCGTTAAGGCCAGTTATGTCAATGGTTTTGAGAGATATACCCAAGTTAATGGACGAAGCGACCAGCGGGCTTGACCCGGTGGTGAGAAACGAAATTCTCGATCTGTTCCAGGAATTTGTCCAGGAAGAGGATCACACGGTTTTTCTTTCCTCCCATATCACCAGCGATATCGAGCGGATCGCGGATTACATCCTTTTGATCCACAAAGGGCGGATTCTTCTGTTTGAAGACAAGGATACGCTGCTCTATGAGTACGGCGTGGCGCGCTGCAGCCGGGAGCAGGCGCAGAACCTGGATAAAGCCCTGATTGTGGGCGTGCGCAGGAGCCAGTTCGAGACGGAAGTCCTGGTACGGAACAGAAAGGCAGTAAAGGAACAGCCGGATCTGGTGGTGGACCGGGCGTCCCTGGAGGATATTCTCTTATTTACGGTGAAGAACGGACTGGAAGAGGAGGCGGGACAGAGATGAAAGGACTCTTGATCAAGGATCTCTGCAATTTGAAGCAGATAGGCAGGCAGACGCTGCTCGTCCTGGCAGTGATGGCGGCGTGGTGCGCGTTTCTGAATAACGCGCAGATTTTTTCCATGATGATGGCGCTCTACAGTATGATGCTGATGTTCACGGCCATGAGCTATGACGAGATGGCGAATTTTGACAAATACGCCCTGACGCTCCCGGTGACCCGGGCGGATCTGGTCAGGACGAAATACGTCCTGCTTGTGCTGCTCTTTGGAGCCGGGATGCTGGTAGGGCTTCTGGGCGAGGGGATCTTTTTCCTGCTCCGGGGAGCGGGGGAGCTGACCCTTCTGGAGCAGACGGCGTCCCTGTTCACAGTGGCTGTCTTCTATCTTTTGGGCTTCCTGGTGCTGATCCCTGTGATTTTCCGTCTGGGAATGGAGAAGGCGCGCCTTTTCCTGTCTCTGATCTTTGTCGGCATGTTCGGCCTGATCTGGGCCGGGGTGATGCTGGCGCGCAGCCTGGAGATTGAAATTACAGAGGGCATGGTGATCGGGGCCATTGTGGCTGGAGTTTTACTGACTGCGGCGTGCTTTTTTCTCTCCTACCGTGTCTCGCTGCGGATCGTGAAGCGGAAGGAATGGTAGCTATCCTTTCTGAATCGGCTGTGAATAGCCGCTCTTTCGAAAATCTTAAGAAAAGTTTCAGAAAAGAGTCTGGCATCTCAGGCTCTTTTTCGCTATACTGAATGAGGCGGCTTTGAGACAGGGACAAGAGGAGAGGAAGAGAGGAAAAATGACCAGACGGCAGAAGAAAAGGCTGCTGGCGCTGACGGGCAGCCTGGCCATAGTGATCTGCGCGGGTATGGTGCTTGGCACGGTATACGCCCAGGCTGTGGAACAGGAACAGCAGGAGGAGGCGGCTGTACAGAAAATTGTACTGCCGGACGTGCTGGAGGAGGAGACGCTGGAAAGTACAGAAGAACTGGAAGCGGAGCGTACGGAAGAGGAAGAGCATCTGCCGGAGGACTGGAATCTGATTCTGGTGAATCGGACCCATCCGATTCCGGAGAATTACCAGGTGGAGCTTAAAAATATCGGAAGCGGGCATCAGATTGACGCGAGAGCCTATGATGATTTCCGCGCCATGATCCAGGCGGCAAAGCGGGAAGGAGTCTATATCTATGTGACGTCCTCCTACCGGGATCTGGACAAGCAGACGGACCTGTATAATAAGAAAGTAGAATCCTATGTGATGCAGGGATATTCTTACGAAAGCGCCAGGAAGCAGGCGGGACAGGTGGTGGCGGTGCCGGGCACCAGCGAGCATCATCTGGGTCTGGCTCTGGATATTGTTTCGTCGGAATACCGGAAGCTGGATGAAAAGCAGGAGGAGACAAAGGGCTTTAAATGGCTGACAGAGCACTCCTGGGAATATGGCTTCATCCTGCGCTACCCCAATGGCGAGACGGATATCACAGGCATCATCTATGAACCCTGGCATTTCCGCTATGTGGGGCTGGAGGCCGCGAAGGAAATCACGGAGGCCGGCATCACTCTGGAGGAATATGTGGGCGCGAAGCCTGTGTCTGAGGGCCTGGCAGAGCTGGAAGAACAGGAAAAGCAGGAAAAACAGGAAAAATTGAAGAGTTTGTACAGGTAAGAAACGAAGAAAGCCCCTTTCCGGGAAAAGGCTGCTCGACAGCGCGGGCCAATCCATACGGAAAGGGGCTTTCTTATGGCGCGGAGCTTTCCCGCGCCGGAGAATTGGATCTATTTTACTTCAATCAGTTCATATTCGTCATTTCCCAGCCCAATCTTTTTCGCGTGTTCGATGGCTGTCCTCCAGTCGGTATCCGGGGAGACGGCTCCGAAGTGATCCCGGCCGTGATGGTGGGATTCGCCCAAAAGACTGTTCCCGATGGCGGGCTGGCGGTTCACCGCGTCAGCGCAGGCCACGTCCAGAGCCACCGGATCAAAGGAAGCGAACATTCCCACGTCCGGCACGATGGCGGCGTCGTTCTCCGCATGGCAGTCGCAGAAGGGAGAGACGTCGATGACCAGACTGATGTGGAAGGAGGGGCGTCCGTCTACTACGGCCTTGGTATATTCGGCGATTTTCCGGTTCATGATGTCGCAGGCCTCGTCATGGGCGGGCGTCACCGCGTCCCTGGGACAGACGCCGATACAGCGGCCGCAGCCCACGCACTTATTCTGGTCGATAGACGCCTTGTGATCGCTGATATGGGGCGCATCGTGGGCGCAGATGCGCACGCAGGCCCCGCAGCCGATGCAGTCCTCGGTCTTTACATAGGGCTTTCCGGCACTGTGCATCTCCATCTTTCCAGCCCGGGAACCGCAGCCCATGCCCAGATTTTTCAGGGCGCCGCCGAAGCCGGCCATCTCATGCCCCTTGAAATGTGTCAGAGAGATGACGATGTCCGCGTCCATAATGGCGCGGCCGATCTTTGCCTCCTTGACATACTCGCCGCCCTCTACCGGAACGGCGATATCGTCGGTGCCCTTCAGACCGTCGCCAATCAAAATATGGCAGCCGGTGGAGAAGGGAGAGAAGCCGTTCAGGTACGCGGATTCTATGTGGTCAAGGGCGTTCTTCCTGCCGCCCACATAGAGCGTATTGCAGTCCGTCAGGAAGGGCTTTCCGCCCAGGCTTTTTACCACATCAGCCACGGTTTTCGCGTAGTTGGGGCGTAAGTACGCCAGATTGCCCGGCTCGCCGAAATGAATCTTAATGGCGGTATATTTCCCGTCAAAATCAATGGTCTCGATGCCTGCCCTGCGGATCAGGCGTTCCAGCTTTTTCTGGAGATTGTCTCCGTTATGCACCCGCAGGTTAGAAAAATATACTTTCGAAGGTTCCATACTGATATTCCTCCATGTCCGAAATGCTCTAAATCTGTTGCTTTTCAGTCTATCACGAAACAGAAAAATATTCCAGCCGGATTTCTTAATTTTTCGTGAAATGAAACCGGGCGTATTGGAAATACCATAAAAATGTGATAGGATATACGAGGTGAAAAGAGGGAATGCATATGAAGAAAATATTAAAGAAAGTGCTGCAGAACCGCCTGGTGGCGTTTGGTCTGATTCTTGCTGTGGAGCTGGTCTGGCTTGTCATCTTCGTGACCAGGCTTGCCAGCTATTCTACCATGATTTCCGTTATCTTTACCGTAATAAGCCTGCTGGCTGTGCTCTGGATCATCAACCGGGACGACAACCCGGCCTATAAGGTAGCCTGGATTATTCTGATTATGGCCCTGCCGATCCTGGGCGGCCTGTTTTACCTGGCTGTGGGCCATAAGCGGCCTTCCCGGAACATGCGCCGGAAGATGGAGCGGGAGCGCATCCGCACGGAGGACGAGCTTCTGCAGGATCCGGACGTGATGGAGGAGATCCGGGTCCTGGACCGCAGAATCGAGGGACAGGTACGCTACACCTCCGTGACAGGCGGATACCCGGTGTACCGGGGGACGTCGGCCCGCTATTATCAGATAGGAGAAGAGCTGTACCGGGATCTTCTGGAGGAACTGAAAAAGGCGGAGCATTTTATTTTTATGGAATTCTTCATCGTGGGTGAAGGAAAGATGTGGGGAAGCATCCGGGAAATCCTCATCGAAAAGGCGAAGGCCGGACTGGACGTGCGTTTTATGTACGACGACCTGGGAAGCGTCTCCCTGCTCCCGGCGGACTATGACCAGAAGCTTGAGGAGGCGGGAGTCAAATGCATCGCCTTCAACCGCTTCGTTCCCTTCTGGTCCCTGGTCATGAACAACCGGGATCACCGGAAAATCGCGGTCATCGACGGGCATACGGCTTTCAGCGGCGGCGTCAATCTGGCGGACGAATATATTAATGAAAAGGTCCGTTTCGGCCACTGGAAGGATACAGGCTTTATGCTGAAGGGCGAGGCCGTCTGGAATTATACGGTGATGTTCCTGCGGATGTGGAATTCCCAGCGCCGCACGGACAGTTCCTATGATCCGTACCGTCCCCAGGTCTGGCATCCGGAGGCCTTTCAGGGCGAGGGCTTCGTGCAGCCCTACGGGGACTCCCCCCTGGACGACGAGATCGTGGCGGAGAACGTCTACCTGGATATTTTGAACCAGGCGCGGGATTACGTCTATATTTTTACGCCCTACCTGATCGTGGATCACGAGATGCAGTCCGCCCTGTGTCTGGCGGCGAAACGGGGCGTGGATGTGCGGATCGTGACCCCGGGCATTCCGGACAAGAAGATGGTGTTCCAGCTGACCCGGTCCTATTATCCGGTGCTTCTGAAGGCAGGGGTGCGGATCTACGAGTATACGCCGGGCTTCCTGCACGCCAAGTCCTACGTCTGCGACGATGAGATCGCGGTGGTAGGGACCATCAATATGGATTACCGGAGTCTGTACCTGCATTTCGAGTGCGGCACGTACTTCTACCGGAATCCCATCGTGGCGGATGTGAAGAGGGACAGCTTAAATACTATGGAAAAGAGCCGGGAGATTACGCTCAAAGACACGCGCCAGGGGTTCCTGGGCGGACTTCTGAGCGCCGTCCTGCGGGTGCTTTCTCCGCTTCTGTAAGGGAACGGAGACGAAAACTATATCACATGTATATTATGGAGGAAAGCATTTAGATGAACATACTTTTTTTTCTGAAGCCAAAGGGAGAGCTGGCCTATATCTACGACGACTGCTCCCTGCGCCAGGGACTGGAGAAGCTGGAGCGCAGCGGCTTTACGGCCATTCCCATGATAGACCGGGAAGGGCGGTACATAGGAACGATCACAGAGGGGGATTTTCTGTGGTCTCTCAAGAACAAGTTTTCCCTGGATCTGAAAATGGCTGAGGATGTGCCCATCCAGTCTGTCCGCAGGCGGATGCGCTTTGAACCTATCTCCATCAATTCGGATATGGAGGATCTGGTGACAAAGGCCATGAATCAGAATTTCGTACCGGTGATTGACGACAACGGGATTTTTATCGGAATCGTGACAAGGAAGGATATTATCGAATTCTGTTATAAAGAGTATACAAGAAAAGAAAATTGACTTGATTCCTTGACGAAATGTTGCTAAAATGGTACGTGATGTAATTTGGTTTTAATTAAAACAAAAATATATGGAGGGCTGAAAATGAGTGGTACAGCACAAAGCCCGGCAGGCAGAAGAATTGCAGAGCTGCTTGACGGGAATAGTTTTGTGGAAATCGGCGGTCAGGTGACAGCCAGAAGCACCGATTTCAATCTGCAGGAAATGAATACGCCTTCAGACGGCGTCATCACCGGATATGGAGTGATCGACGGCAATCTGGTCTATGTGTACAGCCAGGACGCGTCCGTACTGAACGGAACCCTTGGCGAGATGCACGCGAAAAAGATTGTGCGTCTTTATGAGATGGCAGGCAAGATGGGAGCCCCAGTCATCGGTCTTATCGACTGCGCCGGCATCCGCCTTCAGGAGGGCGTGGACGCGCTGAACGCGTTCGGAGAGATTTATCTCCAGCAGACCCTGGCCTCTGGAGTCGTTCCGCAGATCACTGCGGTCTTTGGTTCCTGCGGCGGCGGACTTTCCGTGGTTCCGGGACTTTCTGATTTTACATTTATGGAAGAGAAGGACGCGAAGCTCTTCGTGAACGCTCCCAATACGGTTGCGGGCAACCGGAAGGAGAAATGCGACAGCGCTTCCGCGAAGTTCCAGGCTGAGGAAGCGGGAACGGTGGACATGGTGGGAAGCGAGAGCGATATCCTCGCCCAGATCCGCCGCCTTGTGACCTGGCTTCCGGCGAACAACGAGGACGACGCCTCCTATGACGAGTGCATGGACGATCTGAACCGTTCCTGCGCGGAGCTTGAGGGCGTGCAGTATTCCGCTCCCTTTATTCTTTCCACGATTTCGGATGGGAAGGAGTTTTTTGAGACAAAGGCTGATTACGCCAAGGATATGGTGACCGGTTTCATCCGCCTGAACGGCGTGACCGTGGGCGCCGTGGCCAATGGCGAGCAGGAGATGAGTGCAAGAGGCGCTCAGAAGGCTGCGGATTTCGTGAATTTCTGCGACGCCTTTAATATTCCGGTCCTTACCGTGACCAACGTAAAAGGCTATAAGGCGTCCCTGTGCTCAGAGCGGAACCTGGCGAAGGCCGCCGCGAGACTGACCTACGCCTTTGCGAACGCGACGGTTCCGAAGGTGAACGTGATCGCGGGAGAGGCCTTCGGCAGCGCTTATGTGACTATGAACAGCAAGGGACTCGGCGCGGATCTGGTATTCGCCTGGAAGGACGCGAAGATCGGCATGATGGACGCCGGTATGGCCGCCAAGGTAATGTATGCGGACGCGGACGCCCAGACCCAGAGCGAGAAGGCGAAGGAATACGCCGCTCTCCAGGACAGCGTGGAGGCTGCCGCAAGACGTGGCTATGTGGACGCAGTTATCGACGCCGCTGACACGAGAAAGCAGGTCATCGGCGCGTTTGAGATGCTGTTTACCAAGAGGGAAGGCCGCCCGGACAAAAAGCACGGAACTGTCTAGGAGGGGTGAATCATTATGAAAAGAAGCTTGAAGAAACTTCCGGCGCTGCTGGCGCTTCTTGGCGTTCTGGTGCTGGCTGGCTGCTCCGCGAAGGTGGCCGTCCCGAATGAGGCGGATTACCAGATGCGGTCCGACCAGTATGTGCAGATGCTGGTGAGCATGGACGCGGCTGCGCTTGAGACAGAGATTGACAGCCTGGAGAGCCATTACGAGGATTTTGAGCAGCAGGTGGCTCTGTATCCGTACATTGGCGGCACCGGACAGAAATTTGATTTTACGGCAGAGGCATACTTAAGCATGCTCAGCTCCTACGCGGCCAACCTGGACGAGTTTGGCGCTTACGTGGGCGTGAAGGAGTACGAGGGCGCCACGGAGGACTCCGACGGGTACCTTACCTATGCCACGGTTTACGAGTTTGAAAAGCATGACATGCGCATGAGCCTCCAGTACGATCAGGACAATGTGGTCATTACGGCCACCCTGGATCCGATCTACAGCACCGGGGAGATTGCCCAGAAGGCAGCGCTTAACACGCTGATCGGCATGGGTTCTGTATTCGTGGTTCTGATTATTCTCTGCTTCCTGATTTCCTGCTTTAAGTATGTACATATGGCAGAGGAGAAGGCGAAGAAGGGAAAGAAGACGGAAGAGCAGCCGAAGAAAGCGGCTCCCGCAGCGCCCGCGCCCGCACCGGCGGCAGCTCCCGCGGGAGCGGAGCCTGAGCTTGTGGCGGCGATTACGGCAGCCACGGTGACGGCTGACACCCAGCTTGTGGCAGTGATCACGGCTGCTGTGGCGGCAGAGTCCGGCATGTCTGCCGACGGCTTTGTAGTCCGTTCCATCCGCCGCAGAAGCGGAAATAAGTGGAAGAAATCATAAAAAGCAATAATCCATAAGAAAAAAAGAATAGAAATATTAAGAGAAAAAGAAATTATCGATTCAGGAGGATATGAAAATGAAGGCTTATACAATCACCGTAAATGGAGTAGCATATGACGTAACTGTAGAGGAGAGAGCGGCAGGGGCAGCGCCTGTGGCACCCGCTCCCGTAGTGATGGCAGCGCCTGTGGCGCCGGCACCTGCACCTGTGGCACCGGCTCCTGCCCCCGCACCGGCGGCAGCACCGGCTCCGGCACCGGCAGCAGCGCCCGCACCGGCTCCGGCACCCGCACCTGTGGCAGCCGGCGGAATCGAGGTAAAGGCTTCCGTTCCGGGCAAGGTCGTGAAGATTGACGCCGCAGTAGGACAGGCTGTAAAGCCGGGCGACAGCATCGTCGTTCTTGAGGCTATGAAGATGGAGATCCCGATCGTGGCTCCCGAGGCAGGCACCGTAGCCAGCATCAACGTGAGCGTGGGTCAGGCAGTAGAGTCCGGAGATTTGCTGGCATCCCTGAACTAAGCGCAGAGAATGCCCATTTTCAACGGAGGTTAAGACATGGAATATATATTTGAAACCCTTGGAAACCTCGTGCGGCAGACGGCCTTTTTTAACCTGACCTGGGGCAACTTCATTATGATTCTGGTTGCATGTGTGTTCCTGTATCTGGCTATCAAAAAGGATTATGAACCGCTTCTTCTGGTTCCCATCGCTTTTGGTATGCTTCTTGTAAATATTTATCCGGACATTATCGCCAGTCCGGAGGAGACCTCGAACGGGGTCGGCGGCCTTCTCTATTACTTCTACGTACTGGATGAGTGGTCCGTGCTCCCGTCCCTGATCTTCATGGGCGTCGGCGCCATGACGGATTTCGGTCCGCTGATCGCGAACCCGAAGAGCTTTCTTCTGGGCGCGGCGGCGCAGTTCGGTATCTTTGTGGCTTATCTTGGCGCCATGCTGATGGGCTTTTCCGACAAGGCGGCGGCAGCCATCTCCATCATCGGAGGAGCGGACGGCCCGACTTCGATCTTCCTTGCCGGAAAGCTGGAGCAGACGGCTCTTCTCGGACCCATCGCTGTGGCGGCCTATTCCTACATGGCTCTCGTTCCGATCATCCAGCCGCCGATTATGCGCCTGCTGACCACGGAAAAAGAGCGGAAGATTAAGATGGAGCAGCTCCGTCCGGTATCCAAGCTGGAGAAGATCCTGTTCCCCATCATCGTAACCATCGTAGTCTGCCTGATTCTGCCGACGACGGCTCCCCTGGTGGGCGCCCTGATGCTGGGCAACCTGTTCCGCGAGTCCGGCGTGGTAAAGCAGCTGACAGAGACCGCGTCCAACGCGATGATGTATATCGTAGTTATCCTGCTGGGTACTTCCGTAGGCGCTACGGCCAGCGCGGAAGCCTTCCTGACAGCTGACACGCTGAAGATCGTGGCTCTGGGCCTGATCGCCTTTGCTTTTGGCACCGCCGCCGGCGTGCTGCTGGGCAAACTGATGTGTCTGGTGACAAAGGGCAAGGTCAATCCGCTGATCGGTTCCGCCGGCGTATCCGCGGTACCCATGGCAGCCCGCGTATCCCAGAAGGTAGGATCCGAGGCAGACCCGACGAACTTCCTGCTGATGCACGCCATGGGCCCGAACGTAGCCGGCGTCATCGGTACGGCAGTAGCCGCAGGAACCTTTATGGCTATCTTTGGAGTGATGTAAACAAGAGGCTGAAAAGGAGCGGCCGCGAAGCGGACATTCATTTTCAGCCGACTGTTTAATGAGGAATTTCCCGGCGCGCGTAAGCGCGCAAAGGCCCGGAGGACCGTCCTGCGCCTTAAGGCGCAGGGTGGGAAATTCCGAATCGAAAGCGAAGAAAAATTTTTGCTTGCAAGGGAAATTCCGAATCGAAAGCGAAGAAAAACCCAAGTTTTAACGAGGAGGTTAAACAATGGCTGATATAAAACCGGTACAGATTACCGAGACAATCCTGCGTGACGCTCATCAGTCCCTGATCGCGACACGTATGACCACAGAGCAGATGCTTCCCATCGTGGAGAAGCTGGATCAGGTAGGCTATCATTCCCTGGAGTGCTGGGGCGGAGCGACCTTTGACGCGTCCTTACGCTTCATGCACGAGGATCCCTGGGAGAGACTGCGCAAGATTAAGGCGAAGGCAAAGAAAACGCCGCTGCAGATGCTGTTCCGCGGCCAGAACATTCTGGGCTACCGTCCCTACGGCGACGACGTGGTAGAGTATTTCGTGCAGAAATCCATCGCGAATGGAATCGACATCATCCGTATCTTCGACTGCCTGAACGATATGAGAAACCTTCAGACCGCGGTGCGGGCGACGAACAAGGAGGGCGGACATGCGCAGGTGGCGCTTTCCTACACCCTTGGAGACGCTTATACCCTGGAGTACTGGACCAATATCGCGAAAGAGATCGAGGAGATGGGAGCGAACTCCATCTGCATCAAGGACATGGCGGGCCTGCTGCTTCCGTATAAGGCGACGGAGCTTGTGAAGGCCTTAAAGGAGACGGTACATATTCCGATCCAGCTGCATACCCACTATACGTCCGGCGTGGCTTCTATGACCTATCTGAAGGCGGTAGAGGCTGGCGTAGACGTCATCGACTGCGCAATGTCCCCGTTCGCTCTGGGAACCTCCCAGCCGGCGACCGAGGTGATGGTAGAGACCTTCCGGGGAACTCCCTATGACACCGGCTATGACCAGAAGCTTCTGGCTGAGATTGCGGACTATTTCCGTCCGATCCGTGACGAAGCGCTGGAGAGCGGCCTGCTGAACCCGAAGAACCTGGGCGTGAACATCAAGACGCTGCTGTACCAGGTGCCGGGCGGCATGCTGTCCAACCTGACCTCTCAGTTAAAGGAGCTGGGCGCGGAGGACAAATATTACGAGGTGCTGGAAGAGGTGCCGCGCGTGCGCAAGGACTTCGGCGAGTGCCCGCTGGTAACTCCGTCCTCTCAGATCGTAGGAACTCAGGCTGTGATGAACGTGGTAGCCGGAGAGCGCTACAAGATGGTGACCAAGGAATCCAGAGATCTGCTTTCCGGAAAGTACGGAAAGACCGTCAAGCCCTTCAACCCCGAGGTGCAGAAGAAGTGCATCGGCGACGCGGAGGTCATCACCTGCCGCCCGGCCGACCTGGTTCCCAACGAACTGGATACTCTGGAGAAGGAGATGGCACAGTACAAGGAGCAGGACGAGGACGTATTGACCTACGCGCTGTTCCCGCAGGTAGCCACCGATTTCTTCAAGTATCGTGACGCTCAGGAGAAAAAGGTAGACGTGACAGAGGCAGACACCAAGAACGGAGCGTATCCTGTATAAAATCGGAAAATTCGGTTGAATCATGCTGACAGAAAAGGAGCCAGAGCGGAGAGAGGATCTCTGCCCTGGCTTTTCTGATATTCGCCAGGAGCTGACCGGAAGTACCGGAAGGGAAATCTTGCGTTTCGTATGACGAAGCCGCAGAAGCTATGAGACGACGAAAGAAGATGAAAGAAGATGAAAGAAACCGCAGGAGTGAAAATATGAGACAGTCACAGATTACGGAATGGTGCCATTCGATTATCTGTTCCCAGGTGAAAGAAGGAGGAACCTATATAGACGCGACCATGGGAAACGGGCATGACACCCTGTTTTTATGTCAGTTAGCCGGTGAAAACGGAGAGGTCTGGGCCTTTGACATCCAGGAACAGGCGGTTCGTAACACGGAAAGCCTGCTTGCCCGGAACGGGTACGGCGGCAGGGCGCATTTGGTGAAAGACGGGCATGAAAACATGGATCGGTATTTTGCCCCCGGGACGGCAGATCTGATCTGCTTTAATTTCGGCTATCTCCCGGGAGGCGATCACCGGATTGCCACAAAGCCGGAGACAAGCATTGCAGCGATTCGAAAGGGGCTGGATATCCTGAAGTCCGGCGGGATGATGAGCCTGTGTATTTACAGCGGAGGGGAGACCGGATTTGAAGAAAAGGAGCGTATCCTGGAATATCTGCGGACCCTGTCCCCGCAGAAATATACCGTGATTGCTCAGGAATACTATAACCGCAGGAATTATCCGCCGCTGCCGGTATTTATTTTTGCCGGCTGACAAAGGTCATTGAGATCCGGGAGGTGAAAGAGCATGAAGCGTAAGTGGTATGATTATCTGTGGATTGCTTCTCTGGCCTATCTGATTCTTGGATTTTTCAATATCCTGTTCGCCTGGCTGGGCCTGCTGTGCTTTTTTATGCCGCTGATTATTTCGGTGGTCCGGGGTACGAAGGGATACTGCAACCGCTACTGCGGCAGAGGACAGCTGTTTGGTCTTTTGGGAGGACGCTTCGGTCTTTCCAGAAAGAAGGACATTCCCGGATGGATGAAAAGCAGGTGGTTCCGGTATGGATTCCTGATATTCTTTTTTGCCATGTTCTTTTTGATGCTGTGGAATACGTATCTGGTATTTTCCGGCGCGCAGGACTTAAAGCAGGCAGTCACGCTGCTGTGGACCTTTAAGCTCCCATGGCATTGGGCCTATCACGGAACACTGTTTCATGAAGGCGTGGCCCAGTTTGCCTTCGGCTTTTACAGCGTGATGCTCACCTCTACCGTTCTGGGCCTTATCACCATGGTGCTGTTCAAGCCCCGCAGCTGGTGTGTCTACTGCCCGATGGGAACGATGACCCAGCTGATCTGTAAGGCGAAAAACAGATAATACAGAGAATATAGTATCGACAATATAGCTGCAGCCCTGCCGCCATCGGCAGGGCTGTAAGCTGTTATGAGAACGGACTGATTTTGCACTGTTCCCGCTTAAGGCTGTCCTTGTAAACGGCGGATCCGGTATGCTATAATGAATTCAGATTGGTCATAGCATGCGCGATCAAGTATCTGAAGAAAAAATAGCGATTCATAAAAAAGCGGATCCTGTGTGGAGGTTTTGGAATGGAGAAAAAAGCGCTGCCTGTTGGAATTGAAAGCTTTGAAGAAATCCGCAAGGATAACTATTATTACGTAGATAAGACGGGCATGATCCGCGATTTACTCCGCAGAAGAGGAAAGGTGAATCTGTTTACCCGTCCAAGACGGTTCGGGAAATCGTTGAATATGAGCATGCTCAAAACCTTTTTTGAGACAGGGTGTGAGAAAGGGCTGTTTGATGGGCTGGAGATTTCCAAAGAGGAGGGACTCTGCAGCCAGTATATGGGCAAATACCCTGTGATATCGCTCAGCCTGAAAGGGGTAAATGGCTCAGACTATGCGACGGCGCGCTCTCTGCTGTGTTCAGCCGTCGGGAACGAGGCGCTGCGTTTTCAGTTTCTTCTGGAGGATGACAGCCTGACGGAACCGGAAAAGCAGCTGTATATGCAGATTATCCGGGTCGATCCAAGCGGAGCTGGACGTTTTCTTATGTCAGACTCCGTTTTGATGGAAAGCTTGAAGACGCTGTCGGCTTTGCTGGAAAAGCATTTTGGTCAAAAGGTAATCGTTCTGATTGACGAATATGATGTGCCCTTGTCGAAAGCGGACGAGCAGGGATATTATGAGGAAATGACACTGCTGATCCGGAATATGTTTGAGCAGGTGCTGAAAACAAACGACAGCTTGTTTTTCGCTGTGCTGACGGGCTGTCTGCGTGTGGCCGAGGAAAGTATTTTTACCGGACTGAATAATTTTAAGATTCTGTCCGTTACGACGGTTCGCTTTGATGAATATTTTGGTTTCCTGGACAAGGAAGTACAGGAAATGCTGCAGTATTATGGACTGGAAGATAAATATGACGCAGTTCGGGACTGGTATGACGGTTATCGGTTTGGCGGTGTGGACGTCTACTGTCCGTGGGATGTCATCAGCTACTGTGATGAGCTGACGGATGATCCGGACATCCAGCCTAAGGATTACTGGTCGAATACAAGCGGCAACTATATCATACAGCATTTTATTGAAAAGATGGATGACGGACTGGCGAAGGGCGAACTGGAAGAGCTGATATCCGGCGGGACAGTGACAAAGGAGATTCATGAAGAGCTGACATATAACAGACTGTATGAGTCCATGGATCATATCTGGAGCATTCTGCTCATGACGGGATATCTGACATATCGGGAGAAAAAGGACGGAAACGATTACTGTCTGGCAATTCCAAATATGGAGATCCGCAACATTTTCGTAAACCAGATTATGGCGATGTTCAAATCTGACATTGCCGGAAATGGAGAAAGGGTGGGAGTATGGAATCGCCTGCTGCAGAAAATGGTGCAGGGTTCTGATGGAGCGGGAGGACTAGAAACAATAGGAGATAAAAAGCCAGAGTGGAAAGCGTGGGTTCTGCTCTGGCTTTTTATGGCGGCGCTTCTGCATGTGGATTTCCACGCGCTTTCCGAGGAGCAGGCATTTTCTTATCTGTTTACCTGCCTGCTCCTGAAAGCTCAGAAAACACAGCCAGCCCGATAGCTTACAATCCCGGAATCTCAATCCTTAAAAGGAAGATGGCGGCTATCCCGAGGATCCAGGGCAGGCACATGATGGGAAGCAGGATGATTGCCTTATGATTCTGGTAGTGGTACTCGTCCACGGAAAACAGCCGCTTTGGATTGTCGATGTAATAAAGGTACAGGATCCGGGGCGGAGTCGATGGTTCATGAAAATAGGCTTTGTATTTCTTTTCTACGCCGTCTATGGTGTAGAGGTAGGTGCCGTACCAGCTGTAATGGCCGGGGGAACCGGTGGAATGCTTGTCGATCAGCCGGGCCTGGATGATATGGTTCCGGCTTTTGGCGATGTCCCGTTTGCGCTCCCAGCTTAAGCGGTACGACACTTTTCCATAGATGGGGATCGCGATGACATATCCCAGCACCAGGATAGCCAGCACGGCGATCCACTTGATCCAGTTGACCGGGTCGTCTGTGAATGTCCGGTAAAATGCTTCTCTTAATTCCATTGGGCTTCCTCCTTCATCTGCTGTCTGTTTATGAATTTTTTATTTCTTTGTCTGGTGCCTGCGTCCAGTTTTCCTCGAGAAATTTCACGATGTCGATGGCCTTTGGCGGACAGCCATGCAGGGATTTCGCGAAACAGGAGGTGCATTTTCCTATGCCGATTTCGCCGCTTCGTCCCTGAAAGCCCTGTCCGATGCAGACGGGCTGCAGTCCCGCGCGGAGCTTTCCTGCTTCCGAAAGGCGGTTCAGCGCGTGAATCAGCGAGCCGTAGCAGGCAGAACAGGCGTCTTTTGGGTCAGTGTATCTGGCAAGCTTCTGTACCCGGCGGGGAAGCGGAGCGGAATTTCTGGAACCGGTGATCGGCGTAAATTCCCAGTCAGCGCTTTCGTTCAGGAAAATCAGATTGGCCTTTGAGGTATCGGCGCAGCCAGTTCCAAGCTTTTCCGCAATGCGGATATAGGAAACCTCGTCCACGGAAATACCGAGGCAGTCGCAGACCAGGGCGTCGCAGAGGACGGGATCCCTCGCGGCCCAGATGCGGTTCATGGGTACAGGATTGCCGCCCTCTTCAAAGTCCAGATCGCCGCAGATATTGTCTGCAAGGATAAAATCATTGCGGACGGCGGCGCTCAGGTGCGCGATAGGCTTATGAAGCCCCAGGGTATGGAACCTGCGCTTTTCCGCGTTTGGGATCAGGCCCTTGTTGTTCTTCAGGGCGCAGGTAACAAGCGTCTGGCAGTGGCCCTTCACCACCGGCATATTGATCAGAAAATCCACTTCCAGGGCCTTACGGCAGACGGTGAGCTTCATTCCTCTTGCGTCGCAGGAAACGCCCTCGTCCTTTTGCAGATCGATCAGAGGGACGCCGTACTGCTCGGAAATCCGGTCATAGCCCAGGGCGGCGAAGGAACGGGAGGTGCGTTCGCCTACCCAGGAGCTTTCCATAATCGAGAGATTTCGGAAGCCGTGGGCCTGCAGGTACTCGATTGCCCCGCAGACCAGCTCCGGATGTGTGGTCGCCCCTTCCTCCGGCCGCATAGTTCCCAGAACATTCGGCTTGAGGGCGACCCGTTTTCCACGATCTCCGATCTGGTCTGCAAGCCCGGCCTCCGTAAGAAGGCGGAGTGTCATTTCTTTGTAATTTGTACCGTGGATGATATAGATGTCGTTTTTCTCCATAGGACGGCAGTTCTCCCTGTGTGTTTTTGGATTATAAAAATATTTTATCATAATAGTGCCGGGATACAAGCGGTTTTGCGGAATTTGCGGAATTTGCGGAATTTGCGGAAGCTTTCGCCTTTTTGGGTTCTGAAGATTGCGGCTGTCCCTGGAATATGCTACACTGTCACTGAGATAAGAAAAGCAGCGGCTCTGACAGGCGGCGGAACCAGCCACCCGGAGAGTAGAGATACAGGAGAATATAAGACAGATGAGCAGAGTATTGATTGTTGGCGGCGGGGCCGCTGGCATGCTGGCTTCCATCTTCGCCGCAAGGCGGGGCCTGGAGGTTCATGTATTTGAAAAAAATGAGAAGCTGGGAAAGAAGCTTTATATCACGGGCAAGGGGCGGTGCAACCTGACGAACGCCTGCGGGATGGACGCGCTTTTTGACAGCGTGCGGACGAACAGCCGCTTTCTGTACAGCGCCTTTTATGGATTCACGAATCAGGACACTATGAATTTCTTTGAGCAAGAAGGACTGGCGCTCAAGGTGGAGCGGGGAGACCGGGTGTTCCCTGTGTCAGACCGATCGGCGGACGTGCTGGACACCCTGCGGCGCAGCATGAAAAGGGCAGGCGTGCAGGTGCATCTGAACACGGGCGTGCAAGAGGTGGTCTGCCGGGAGGGACAGGCGGCGGGGATCCGCCTGGAGAGCGGAGAGATCCTCGAAGGAGACAGCGTCATTGTGGCGACGGGCGGCCTTTCTTACCCGTCCACAGGCTCCACGGGGGACGGGTACCGGTTTGCGGAGGAGGCGGGCCATAAGGTCACGGACTGTCTGCCCTCGCTGGTTCCCTTCAATGTCCGGGAAGCCTTCGTAAAGGAGCTGCAGGGACTCTCCCTGAAAAACGTGGAGATTTCTATTTATAATGGAAAGAAGCAGCTGTTCCGTGAATTCGGAGAAATGCTCTTTACTCATTTCGGCGTCAGCGGCCCGCTGATTCTGACAGCCAGCAGCTTTGTGGGAACTTATGCGGCCCGCCAGGAGCTGCGGCTGGTTCTGGATCTGAAGCCCGCTCTGACAGCGGAGCAGCTTGACCAGAGAATCCTGCGGGATTTCGACGCCAGTCCCAATAAGAGCTTTAAAAATGTGGTTTCCGGTCTCTTTCCCGCAAAGCTTACTCCGGTCATGGTGGAGCTGTCCGGCATCCATCCGGACAAAAAGGTGCATGATATTTCCCGGGAGGAACGCCAGGGCTTCGTTCGGCTGATTAAGAATCTGGAGATGACCGTGACGGGCCTTCGGGATTATCGTGAGGCTATCATCACCAAGGGCGGCGTATCCGTAAAAGAGATCAATCCCTCCACAATGGAGTCGAAGCTGGTAAAGGGTCTTTACTTTATCGGCGAGGTTCTGGATCTGGACGCAGTGACCGGCGGCTTCAATCTGCAGATTGCCTGGTCCACGGCGTACGCGGCCGGAAATGCGGTGTGACGGATAGTGCTTCTTGCGTAAATTATTATTGTCCACATTGCGGCAGATATATAAATTATAATGAGGATTAAAAAATAAGCTGTGCTATAAAACGAAAGTTCTCTGCCCCAGCAGAAAGGAGGGAGCGGCTTTGATTTATATTACCGGAGACTGCCACGGGGACTACCGGCGGTTTAACACGGAGATTTTTCCAGAGCAGAAGGAGATGACGCGGGAGGACTTCGTCATCGTGTGCGGCGATTTTGGCTACTGGGACCGCTCGAAGGAGCAGGAATGGCAGCGGAAATGGCTCTCGGGAAAATCCTTCACTCTTTTGTGGGTGGACGGGAATCATGAGAATTATGATATGCTGGCGGAGCTGCCGGTGGAGGAATGGCACGGCGGAAAGGTCCAGTATATCAGTGAAAACATCATTCATCTGATGCGCGGCCAGGTGTACGAGCTGGAGGGCATCCGTCTGTTTTCCTTCGGCGGGGCCAGAAGCCATGACATCCGGGACGGCATTCTGGACCCGGAGGATCCGGATTTCCGCAGGAAATACGCGAAGCTGCGCCGCAGGGGCGCTCTGTTCCGGGTGAACCACCATTCCTGGTGGAAGGAAGAGATGCCTTGTGAAGCAGAGTTCGAGGAGGGCAGAAGAAATCTGGAGCGCGCCGGCTGGGAAGTGGACTTTATCGTGACGCATTGTACGGCGTCCTCTACGCAGGCGCTGGCAGGGGGCGGGCTGTACCAGCCGGACGCGCTCACCGATTACCTGGAAGAGATCCGGCAGAAATGCCGTTACCGGAGGTGGTTTTTCGGGCATTATCATGATAACCGGAACGTAACAGAGCGGGATTTGATGCTGTATGAACAGATTATCCGCATAAGATAAAAGGGGCAGCTGCATTCATCGGTTTTCATAATCCTCGTCGATACGTTTCTTCCAGCCGGCTGTCAGCG
>CALWQJ010000050.1 GCA_944383645.1 uncultured Merdimonas sp. | reverse complement strand
TTTTGGCAGCTTATTTTGGAAGTACGGCGCCCTATCTTCTGATTGGGCTTGTGATATATCTGGTTTTCCGGGCGCTGATTTGGATTATGTATTACCGGGGGCAGATGCGGGTCCCGCTTCTGCATGAAGCAGGCTTTCTCCTGCTGGCGTTCTGGTTTCTGGCGCTTTTTTCCTCATCCGTCACTCCGGCGCTTGAGTTTTCCATAAAGCCCGCGTTTCCGGGGACCGATCTGATTCCCATAAAGGGAATGATCGACCTGGCCAAGGCGGACGGCTTCGGAGCGGTGCTTGGGGCTGCTGTCAAATACATTCCTTTTGGCTTCCTGATACCTTTTCTGTTCCGCAGATACCGGAACCCCTTGAAGGTGCTGTCTCTGTGCGGCGGGACGGCGCTGTTCATCGAAGTGTTCCAGCTGTTCCTGAAAAAAGCGGAATGCAGGGTGGACGATGTGATTCTGGCTCTGCTGGGCGCGTTTATCGGGTATTTTCTGTTCTGCCTGCTCTGCCGGTTTTTCCGGGAGGCGGAGCGCATGGGGACGGTGAAGCGCTCCAGACGCAGGAATGTGCCCATCGCGGTGCGGTACGAGCTGGAGGCCCTGGTGATTCTGATGCTGCTCTGCGTGATAGGGCGGGGAGGCCAGCTGGAGGCGGCCCGCGTGAAGGAAGCGAAGGCCCTGCAGGAGCAGCAGGAGGCGGAAGCGGAAGCGGCGGCACAGGCTGCGGCGGAGGCGGAGGCCCAGCGGCTTGCGGAGGAAGAGGCGAAGAAGCTGAAGACGGCAGAGGATATGCCGGAGCTTTCCATAGAGGCGGGAGCGGCCTGCCTGTTTTCCATCGACGAGGATCTGATTCTGTATGAGAAAAACGGGACAGAGCGGGTGACGCCTGCCAGCACGACGAAGCTGATGACGGCGCTGACCGTGCTGCGTTACTGCAGTCTGGACGAGACCATGACGGCAGGCGAGGAGATTAACCTGATAAGCGAGGAAGCCTCTACGGCCAGCCTGAAGGTAGGAACCTCCGGCAAGGTAGGGACTTTCCTGGGCGCTATGCTGGTGCCCTCCGGAAACGACGCCGCCTACGCCCTGGCAAATTACGCGGGACACAAGATCCTCGGGAACAGCGAGGCTTCTGCGGCCGACGCCATCGAGGCCTTTATGGGAGCCGTGGGGGATCTGGCGGAGGAGCTGAACCTGGAGGATTCCAATTTCGAGACGCCTGACGGGGATCAGTCGGACAATCAGTATACGACGGCGCGGGACATGGTGCGGATTGCCAGAGCCTGCATGGAGAATGAGACGATTATGCGGCTCTGCGGGGCAGGGACCTACCGGGCGCTTTTCGACAATATGGACGTGACCTACCGGAATACGAATATGCTGATCCAGCTCTCGGATGATAACTACTATGAGGGCGCCACGGGCATGAAGACAGGAAGCTATAACGACGTGAAATGCCTGGTAGCCTCCGCGGAGCTTGGCGGAAAGCGTTATGTGGCGGCCATTATGGAGGACAGCGACGGCGGACGCTACACAGACGCGAAGACTCTCTTCGATTACGCGGCAGGCCTGACAGAGGGCGGCACGGCCTCCATCGATACCGCAGGCGGTTCCGGAGAGGAGGGCGCGGAAGAAGCGCCCTCAGAAGACCAGAACGAATAGAAGAGATGCGCTCAAATTATCAAATTACAATGGAGTGAAAGAAAGGCGGGCGGCCCAGGAGGAGGTCAGTCCTTTGGCTGGGCCGCGGCCTGGTAAGGATAGAGCTCCTCGTAGGCCTCCCGTTCCGCCCGGTTCCTGGGCGGGGCGGGCATGAGGCCGGTACAGTCCGTGGCGGAGCAGGAGCCTCCCAGGTAATCATAGGCGTCTATGTCGTCCCGGACTGCGGAATTTTCCGCCGTGTCACTTTTTCCGCCGGATATTCTGCCGGATCTCCCGGCTTTCTCAATTTTCTCAATTTTCCCACTTTTCTCATTTTTCTCACTTTTTACACTTTCCCTCTGCATTTCGTGTTTCAAATCTGTCCCTCCTTTTTTGTTCCCGCGGGCGGAGCGTCGGATGAACCAGTCTGCCCGTCCATCCGCCGCTTTTTTATCCCTTCGGGCCGGAATTGCTCCGTTACAGCCAGTATGCGCAGAAGGACACAGAAAAAACACAGGATCGCCACAGATTCTCCATATAAACACCACAATTACATCACAGACCTTCGATACAATGACCATGTAAAAAGAAAAAAGAAAAGGTACACTCTCAAGGAGGTCTTAGATATGTTGAAAAAATTTAGAAAAGGCGTAAAATTTACAGCGATGGCTCTGACGTTCGGCGTCGTGGCAAGCGCGGCGTTTCAGGGAACGAATTTTTTGTTTAACCAGATAGACGGAGGCGCCCAGGAAGAGCAGGAGGCCAGGCTGAGCATGGCGGATGCGGTGAACACATCCTCGGATGCTTCCGCTTCCACAGAGGAGGGCGCGGCAGGAAGCAGCTCTGTGGCAGCGATTGCGGACGCTGCAATGCCGTCCCTGGTGGCGATCACCAACCAGAGCGTCCAGGAAATGATGAACTGGTTCGGACAGAGCCAGGCGTATGAGAGCCAGAGCAGCGGCTCCGGCATCATCATCGGCCAGACAGACACAGAGCTTCTGATAGTCACAAATAACCATGTGGTGGACGGAGCGCAGACCTTAAGCGTCGGCTTCATCGACGAGACAGCCGCCAAGGCCCAGGTAAAGGGTACGGACGCGGAACATGATATCGCGGTGATTTCCGTGAATTTAAGCGATCTTTCCGCGGATACGCTTTCCCAGATCAAGGTCATCCAGGTAGGCAGCTCCGCGGACCTGCAGGTGGGCGAGCAGGTGGTGGCCATCGGCAACGCCCTCGGCTATGGACAGTCCGTGACGACCGGCATCGTCAGCGCTCTGAATCGTCCGGTGACCATCGACGGCGTCACCAATACGCTGATTCAGACAGACGCGGCCATCAACCCCGGCAACAGCGGCGGGGCGCTCCTGAATATGTCCGGCCAGCTGGTAGGCATCAATTCAGCGAAATACTCCGATACTACCGTCGAGGGTATGGGCTACGCGATTCCGGTGGATGATGTGACAGACATCATAGAGAGCCTCATGAACCGCACAGCGCGGACCCAAAAGGCTCCGGAAGGGCAGCAGGGCTTTCTGGGCATCACAGGGCAGGATGTAACCAGCGAGATATCGGAGGCCTACGGAATGCCGAAGGGCGTCTATATTACTTCGGTGGAGGAAAGTTCTGCGGCTGAGAAGGCCGGACTGCAGAAGGGCGATATCATTACAAAATTCGACGGGACCAGCGTGTCCTCCCTGTCCGGACTGCAGGAGCTGATTTCCTATTACAGCTCCGGAGAGACTGTGGAGATCACCTACAGCGCCGTATCGGACGGCCAGTATACGGAGCAGACTGCGGAAGTGACGCTGGGCGTCAATGAAAATGCAGAGAATATAGTCACAGTCCCCGGCCGGTAAACCGAGCGGCTGTAAATAATAACCAGCACAGAAAAATTTTAAAAAAAATTTAAAAACAATATTGACATTTACAGCTGTAGGTGCTAATATAATCTAGCGCGCTGCGCTAGATGCTGCTGTGGCTCAGTCGGTAGAGCGTCGCATTGGTAGTGCGGAGGTCACGGGTCCGATTCCCGTCAGCAGCTTCAGAGAAATATCGAAGAAAGCACGTAAATTCAAGGTTTGCGTGCTTTTTTTCTGTTTTCCAAGAAGTTAAATTATGGAAAAAATTACAGGCATTTTTCATATTTTCGTGGGGGAAAATGGGGGAAAACGTGGGGGAAAGATTTTAGAGGATTTTCAGACTGTAAGCCGGAGATTTTCCTGATTCAAAATTTTATGAATTCAGGAGGAAGAGAAATGGCTAAGAAAGAAAAAAAGGAACTGGAAATCAAGTACGATATCCACAAGGGACGAATCAGAGCCAGAACTACGGTGATTTATATTGATGGAACAAGCGGCCGCCAGGAGGCATATGGAAACACGCAGACGGCGGCGAAAAAAGAACTCAAGGCTAAGATTGATAAAGTAAATGCAGAAATACGATATGGAGAACAAAAACTGGATGGAGAAATTACCCTGGCACAGGCTGTATTAGATAAGATAGAAGAACGAAAAAATGCTTATGACAGGGAAAAGGGGCGGGAAAAAATCCGTGATACAACATCAAGCAGAGATATGGACGTTTATCGAAACCTTTTACAGCCCAATGAAATTTCCCGAAAGCTGATTAATCAGATTTTTCCAAGAGATTTAGAAAAATACAGGAAGTGGTTGGAAAATGCACAGTATGATAAATGTCAGATAAAGGATTCTGCAAAGCACACGCCTAACTTACAGCATTATTCAGCATCAACGCTTAATCGTGTTATCAGGCTGGTTGTAGCAGTGCTTGATGACTTTTACAGGTATTCTGAGCATAAGTCCCCTACAGAAGCGTTACAGCCGTTTAAACAGGCAATACAAAATAAAACAGAAGCTGATTTTCTAATAGATGATGAAGTAAATATATGTTTGAAATATTTTGCAGAAAGAAGAAACGAGGGCAGATTTCCACTGGACGAAATATATGCAGACATGTTTTCGGTAGCATTGATGCTTGCCTGTCGCCCGGGAGAATTGCGAGGACTGAAAAAACGTGATTGGGATGTGAAAAAGCGAAATCTGTATATAAGGCGCACTGGAGAATATGGGGATGGAAGAACAAAAACGGAAGAATCACAGAGAATACTTCCTGTAATGAGCAGTGTAGCAGAAATATTAGAGCGCAGATGTAAAAATCTGAAAGCCGATAGTTATATTTTCCCAAATACAAAGAACGGAGTGATCTCTGAAAGTAATGCCAATAAAAAATTGCAACGATGGTTGAAAGAAGCTGGAATTACAAAAGACCTGCACTTCCATTCTCTGCGTGGTTCTTCTGGAACGTATATGCTTGAGAAAGATGTGCCGCTTGAAGTAGTTTCTTCCATTATGGGACATTCCAAGACAGAAACTACAAGAAAATATTATGTGGCTGTATCAGAAAGACGAAAAAGAGAAGTTGTGGAGCGAATGGAAGTATTCTTTGGTTGCAGGACGGAAGATATAAGAAGAGCTTCTCTTATTCCCTTTATGGAAAAAGGGGACGAAAAAGTGAATTCAGCTGTAGCAGGAGGATGTGGTTTATGAGAGTACAATCTGTTACAGGTGAAAATATGTCCCGGAAGGTATTTGATTACAGAGCACAGGAACAGATGGAGATTGATGTGCAGTTTGATCAGTTGGACACAGAGCAGAAACGACGATTAAATGAAGCCCTAGAACAGATACAGCAGGAAACAGCGCAGGCCGCCGCTGAACGGGCAGTAAGATGGGTTTATGAAACGGCTGTGCCGATATTGAGGAGATATGCAGAAGGAAGCGGTTCACTGCTGACAGTTGAGGTACAGGAAGGGAATCTGGTAATAGCAGAGCTGAGGAATGATAAGGGACTATATCTTCGGGGAGAGGATGTGGCGTTGAAATCGGTTCTGGCTCTGGCGGCGTTTGCTGAGGTGAGCACACAGGATGGTGAAGTCGTTCTGTCGCTGACGTTTGATGGAGAGAAACTGGAAATATAAGGATAAAGCAAGGGGAGCGGCCGAGGTCGTTCCTCTTTTTGGTGACAGAAAAATTTACGGAATTAATGAGAAAATTTAGCGACAGAAAAATGGCTTGAAAATGTAAATGTGAAAAGTTCCAAAAATCCTTTTAACATATATTTAATTTTAGATTCCTTAAATTAGTAGAAATAAATATTTTACATAGAATAACGCACAAAAAATAGTTTACATAACGTTGGTTTATAGAACAAAATGCACAAAACGGGGTTGACAAACACAAACATACGTGCTATGCTCATCTCACATCAGAGAGACACAGGGAGCTTGCACGGGCCCGGCGGCTCTCAACATCCGGATAGCTGTTGCCTGTTGTCGCTTAGACCGGTCGCGGCAGTGGGAGGCAGTGTGTAGGGATGTAGTTGTCTTGATGATGTTGGTTGCAGAAATAAGGGTATATTTGAGTAAGAGGTTTTATACTGTCCGGAAAGTATCTTCTTCTAAGACAAGAGCTACTACTATTTTGTCCTTCTGCTCCCGTTCGGGAGAGAATAATATTATTTACTATTTATGTTTATTTATTACTTATTAAGTATAAATAGATGCTAGTTTTGATATTTACACTCTCTGTTCTTAGGGAGAGCAGGAACATATTTAGGCTTTGTAAGATACCATTAGGATTATTTTACGTTATGGAGGAAAAAAATGATAAATAATGAAAGATATATATATTATTAAGAAAATTTTAGAAGAACGAGAGTTATCAGATTCTGCGTTTTGTGTTTGGGCGGCATTGCAGCCATTCAGCAATGTTCAGATGGAGCTTTTGCTCAGTGTTCCATACTTGGGCTTTTTGATATTTGGCAGAGAACCTACGCGAGCAGAGGAGAAAGTTATCAAGAACGGATTCCATGAGCTGATAGAATGTGGTGATATTTCTGTAAGCCAGACTCTTAAAAAGGGAGAATATGTGTGTAACATCAGAAACCTGTATTTTGAACAGGGAAGCGAGTATTTTGTTGTTGTTACTTATGATGAATTGCATAAAATAATGAATATTCAAACAAAAGCAAATAAAGAAAAACTTTTCAGATATTTTGTCAGTGTCGTGGGATGTTTTAACCATAGCAAAAATGTGGATGTGGAGTATCGGGGAAAGGTTTGTGGAATTTCTTTGGAGAGCATTAACGCTTTGATTCCCAAGAAGACCGCAATCAACTATAACGAGATTCTAGAAATAAATGAATTATTGTATGTGTATCGCGCAGACGATGTACTTTTTTCCAAAAACGGAATGAAGAGAATTGCTAATTCATACTCCCGATTTGATGATAAAGACCTATGCATAAAATTTGTCACGTATTATCAAAGCAATTATGGGTGGAATCGCTCAAAAGAAAGACGCAAAAGTGAATTGAACAAGGCAAACGCTAGTAGGTCGCTGGCACAAAAATACAATAACCTTGTTAAAGGGAAGCAGTATGATATAGAAACAGTAAGTGATCTCTATCAATGGGCTGTGGAATGGAACCAGACGCAGAAAAAAATCTATGCGGAAGAAATTGCAAAAGGTAATGCGCCGGAGCTGCGCCAGAAAGATATGACTGTATTTGAGAAATATAATTTTGCAAAAGGAGAAAACAATATATGAATAATAAAGAACTTACGTATTTAAAAAAATATGAGGAACAAAAAGATAGAATCGAGGAACAATTAGTGGTAGGCGAGGAAATGAAACATTGTCTGGATAAAAAATCATTTGGTGGCAAATATTATAATCCTTGTTGGATCGTGACAAGTAAAGGAAGAATTTATTCTCTGTATAAGAAAGCCTGGATGAATCCGTGGCTTGATTCGATAGGAAAAAGGAAAAAAGATGGTTCGTATCCGGAAAAACGATATTGTCTGAAAGGCGATAGGAAAGTATGGGTGCATCTTCTGGTTGCTAATTATTTCTGTGACAAAGCCGCAGTAGAGCTTTATGGAGAAAAGAATGTAGATGTTCACCATAGAATTGTATTCGATGCCGCTAAATCTTGCGAGGAAAATAATTATGCTGGGAATCTATATTATACAGAAAGGGGCTTACATCAGCAAATGCTGAATCGAATTCAAAGAGGTACATACAAAAAGGGAGAAAATATGGACAGTTGCACTTGGTTTGCGGTCAATAATGTTGCGCATAATCCTGGTTCTACAGTTCATATCGAGACGCAGCCGGACGGCAAATTGTTATTGAAAACTCATTTAAAACTCAGAGGAACAAATGAAGGTTCCAAAGAAAAATAGGGTATACCCTATATTTACAACCCGAAACGGCTTAAAACAAGTAAAAATAGAATTATAATTCAAATTATTTTACAAAAAGTAAATAAAGTTATTGATTTTAAATTTACAATATGCTATCCTGTAGCCATGAAAGGAGAGAGGAAACATGGCAAGGGTAGCATATGTTCGAGTTTCAACAGTTGAGCAAAACGAAGCAAGGCAAAAGGAAGCACTGGAGAAGTATCAGATTGATAAATGGTTTGAGGAAAAGGTATCTGGGAAAAGCGCAGACCGTCCGGAGCTTCAGAAGATGCTGGAATATGTCAGAGAGGGCGACACGGTTTATATTCATGATTTCTCAAGGCTGGCGAGAAATACGAAGGATTTGCTGGAAATGGTGGAAGGCTTGGAGAAAAGAGGCGTTACACTTATCTCAAATAAGGAAAACATTGATACCAGCACACCGACAGGAAAGCTCATGCTTACGATGATAGGCGCGATTGCAGAATTTGAAAGGCAGAATCTTCTGGAAAGTCAGAGGGAAGGGATTGCGATTGCGAAGCGGGAAGGTAAGTATAAAGGCGGAAAAGCTGTGGATATACCGGATTTTGGAAAATACTATGAACAATATATGCGGAGAGGGATTACAAAAGCGAAGCTGGCAGAGGAATTGAAGGTAAGCAGGCCGACATTGGATAAGCTGATAAGAGAATACAGAGCAGGGAAGGCAGTCGAATAGCGGCTGTCTTTTCTTATGCGATAAAGCGGGATGGCCTGAGAAGTAGTCAAAAGCCACAGATAAGCTTTAGAATCTGATAGACCAGCAAAAATTACAGAGATGAACTTGGAACTGTTAGAAAAGGCTTATACGGGGGTAAAAAGGACGATATAGACAGAGGGACGGTTAAAACTGGTTTAGATACTTGAGGACTGCACGGACAAGGCAGGTGCTTAATCTTCATACAAACAGAAATTCTGGAGGAAATCTGTATGAGCACAGAAAAGTGTCTGAGAGATCTCTACGGCTGGAATTTGTTATTGTAATAAGAACTGTGGAGATGGAAAGGGAAGTCAGAACTTTGGATTACCCTTCTATAAACCTTACAATATCATTTGGCGTACAGTGCAGATATTTACAGAGCCGTTCCAGCGTGAGTAATGTAATGTTCTTGTTATGTTTCAAACCATCCAGAGTTTTGTTATCCACAACTCCATCTTTCAACAGACGGTATTGTGTAATGTTCTGTTCTTTCATAGTCTGCCACAGCGGTGTGTAATCAATCATGGCGGAGAATTCCTTTATTGAACTGTTTCTTGGCTACAAAGTCAGTATAAAGAGGTTTGACAAAAATCTATATTGTGTATATAATCACAATATATACAGGAAAGATATGGCAGGTGAATCAGGGTGTATCATTATTCTACGACAGCTAAAGAAATGAGCGGGCAGCAGGAGCCTCTACAGAGAGAAAAGTGCTATACAGAAAGTGTACTGGCGGTCATAGTTTTGGTTTGGAGAAATTATGCAGATAAAACGGGGTCGTCATTGTTTGTAGAAGAGACACGTGGAAGAGTTGAGTTGATGTTGACTAATTCAAAGAGATTTGATGTGGAAGAGGGAGATGTTGGAATAAAGCTGGCCTTGGGAATGGCCACACATGTAGGAATGGATATTGTCGAAGGTAGATTGCAATTATGGATATCGTATTCTATGACATGATTGCAAGAATAAGTTGAACAAACATGTTGGGTGAGAGCTTGATTTGAATGAGGTGATATGAAATATGAGAGATAAAACGTGGTCAAATTATATTAGCCGGAGAAAAGCAAATCCTGATAATTTATGGAAACAGCAAGAAAAATGGTTGTATTACAAATATGAACATCAAAATTGGATTCTTCCAATGGCAATAGTATGTTTTATAATATTTTTTACTAATCCTCCAGTAGTAAATGTGGCAGGAATTATTGCTATTATTGGCGTAGTTCTATTTTATTGTCATTTGGATAATGTTGCATCTTTAGATAATAATCCAAGCATTGTAGAGAGCAGACTGTGGCATATAGAATATAGGAAGAAAAATGGGATATTATAAAATATGATTAATTAAAAAAAGTAAACAGAAAGCAAATCAAACACAAATAAGGAGAGAATAATCATGAATAAACAAAGAAGAAATGAAATTTTCTGACGCAATATCCACAAACATATCAAGAGGTACGTCAATCCGGCGTACCTTTTTCTTTTACATACAGATTTAAATATCTTATATATTATCCGGAATCTGTATGATGTTTATTGTTCATTAGATGCGAAAATTTTATATCCTCTAAACCAG
This sequence comes from uncultured Merdimonas sp., assembly GCA_944383645.1. Taxonomy (GTDB): domain Bacteria; phylum Bacillota; class Clostridia; order Lachnospirales; family Lachnospiraceae; genus Laedolimicola. Next base: position 9,975 of record CALWQJ010000050.1, on the reverse strand, counting down.
TGGGAAAAAGTTCGCAGAAGGAATTTATATCTTGTATTTTGGGGGAAAACGAGATAAAATGTGGGGGAAAGGGAAAAAATTCGTGCTTACAATGCCGAGGAATCCTTATAAATACGTGGTTTTTCGCATATCTCATGCGTCGCATTGGTAGTGCGGAGGTCACGGGTCCGATTCCCGTCAGCAGCTCGTAAAGGAATGAGTGGAAGGTCTTCAGACAGAAGGCTTTCTGCTTTTTCTTTTTCCGGAAAAGTAAATAAAACGAATAAAACGGTAGTCACTGCCCCGGAAAGCGTGTTATAATAAAAAAGAATAAGCGCTGGAGGAGGCAGGAATTATGATTTCCAATCAGGTGATACAGACTACGATAGAGGAGCTGCGCTCCATTACACGGATCGATCTCTGCGTGAGGGAGACGGACGGGAGCCAGGCGGCTTCGACCTTTGAGGCGGAAGCGATTTCCCAGGACATGATCCGGACCTTCGCCCAGTCGCCGGCGGAGGTGCAGAGCCTGCAGGGCTGCCATTTTTTCAAGATATATGACGAGGGAGTCCTCGCTTACATACTTCTGGCCAAAGGCAGCGGAGAGGACGCCTATATGATCGGAAAGGTGGCGGTCAGCGAGCTGCAGAATCTGATCGTGGCGTACAAGGAGCGCTTTGACCGGAACAACTTTATTCAGAACCTTCTTCTGGACAATCTGCTGCTGGTGGACATTTACAGCCAGGCCAAGAAGCTGCACATTGAGACGGAGGCCATGCGCGTGGTGTACCTGGTGGAGACCAGAGACGAGAAGGATGCCATGGCGCTGGAGGCGGTCCGCGGCGTCTTCGCGCCCCGTTCTCAGGATGTGATTACGGCTGTGGACCAGAAGAATATCGTCGTGGTAAAGGCGGTGGGCGGACAGGACAGCTATGAGGCGCTGGACGGCATAGCCTCCATGCTGGCCGGGATGCTGAATACGGACGATACGGACCGGGTGCGGGTATCCTACGGCACGATCGTCAGCCAGATTAAGGACGTGTCCAAATCCTACAAGGAAGCGAAGATGGCCATGGAGGTGGGAAGAATTTTCTACCCGGAGAAGACGGTCATCGCGTACCGCACCCTGGGAATCGGACGGCTGATTTACCAGCTGCCCCAGCCTCTGTGCGAGATGTTCATGAATGAGATTTTTGACGGAAATACGCCGGACACCTTTGACGAGGAGACTCTGACGACCATCGAGAAATTCTTTGAAAACAACCTGAACGTGTCCGAGACGGCCCGCCAGCTCTTCGTACACAGGAATACGCTGGTGTACCGGCTGGAGAAGCTGCAGAAGACCACCGGGCTCGATATCCGCGTTTTTGAGGACGCTCTGACCTTCAAGATCGCACTGATGGTAGCCAGCTATATGAAATATCTGGAGAAGCTTTCTCAGTGAGCCTCTCCGCCGACGCTGACAGGACAGATTTAGAAAACAGTACGGCCGCCCGGGAATGGGTTCCCGGACGGCCTGTTTTTGTGCGCACAAAGCGGCAAAGCAGTATCTGAAAAGCGGGGACGGAAAATAGTATTGCAAATACTCCTGTTAAATTGTTGTGGTTGAATTGCTTTTGTCAGACATATGTTGCGTTTTGCTGACATGCGCCTGAAATAGTACGTTATAAACAGATGAAAGAATACGCAAATAACAGATATATTCGTTGCTTTTTATGGTTTGCTATGTTAGAATTGAAACGTATCACTGAAAAGGTGGAGAATAAGGATGCTTGTGGTGTGTCTGGGATGTCTTGGGTTTGTCTGTTATTTTCTTTATGACTGTAACAGTATCAAAAAAATCGCAGGATGGATGGGAACGCTGTTTGCTGTTGGAAGTGCTTTTCTGACGGCGGCGACGTGTATTCTGTTCTGGAAGAACCGGGAAGCGTTATTTCGGACGCCTGCTGACGGCGTATGGTTGGCGGGAGGCGTCTTTTTTCTGTGTCTGCTTATCTATACGCTCTTTTTCGCTCTGCCTTTTGAGGAGACTTATGTGAAGGAAAGCAGGTACCGGGAGGCGTATACGGAGAGAATGTATGCTCTGTGCCGGCATCCTGGCGTCTTATGGTTCGGGGGATTTTATCTGTGCGCGGCGGCTCTGTGGAAGAGCGCGGAGGGAGCGGCGTTTTCCGCGGTTGTGGTGCTTCTGAATATTCTTTATGTACTGTTTCAGGATTTGTATATTTTCCCAAGAACTTTTTCAAATTATGCGGAATATAAGAAATCGACCCCGTTTTTGATCCCCAGCAGGGGAAGTATTTTACGCTGCAGGGACAGCTGGAGAGGAGCAGGGAGAGGATGAGTCTTTCAGAAAAGCTGAAGGAACGGCGGTATCAGGAAATCTGGGATCAATACTGTGGTTTCCTGGATCTGTCCATCGAAGATTATATGAAAATTCAGTACAGGCTGATGGAAGAGCAGATGAGGCTCTGGTCTGGCTGCGAGCTGGGCCGTTCTATCTTGAAAGGAAAGCAGCCGAAGACCATCGAGGAGTTCCGCAGCATGGTCCCGCTGACGACCTATGAGGATTACGCTGACATCCTTCTCCAGAAACGGACGGAGTCTCTGCCGGGCAATCCGGTGATCTGGATCCAGACTACCTGGGAGGGCGGCCGGCATCCCATCAAGCTGGCTCCGTATACGAGAAGCATGCTGGATGTATACAGAGATAATGTGATCGCCTGCCTGCTGCTGTGTACCAGCCGGGAAAAGGGGAAATTCGACGTGTCGGATTCGGACAAGTTCCTGTACGGCCTGGCGCCTCTGCCCTTTGCGACGGGTCTGTTCCCGCTGGCGATGAATGAGGAGATTGGGATCCAGTTCCTTCCGCCGATCAAGGACGCGGTGAATATGTCCTTCAGCGAGCGGAACAAGCTGGGCTTTAAGATGGCGATGCAGAAGGATCTGGAATTCTTTTTCGGGCTGGGCAGCGTGGCCTATGCGGTGAGCCAGAGCCTGTCCTCCATGTCCCAGAAGGGCGGCGGAGCCAGCCTGAAGGATTTATTCAAATACAAACCGTCGATGCTGCTTCGGATTTTGAAGGCGAAGCGCCGGTGCAAAAAGGAGAACCGTCCGCTGATGCCCAAGGATCTCTTCCATTTGAAAGGGCTTGTGGTAGCGGGCACGGACAACTGGTGCTACAAGGATGAGCTGGAGGAGCTCTGGGGAATCCGTCCGATGGAGCTCTTTGCTGGAACGGAGCCCTCCATCTCCGGAACGGAGACCTGGAATAAGAACGGCATGTATTTCTTCCCGGATACCAGCTTCTACGAGTTTATCCCGGAGGAGGACATGCTGAAGAACCTGGAGGATCCATCTTTCGTTCCCAGGACCTATCTGATGGATGAGGTAGTGCCTGGGGAAAAATACGAGATTGTCATCACCCTCTTCAAGGGCGGAGCCTTTGCCAGGTACCGTGTGGGTGATATGTACCGCTGTTTGGGCCTTCAGAGCCGGGAAGATCAGACACGGATCCCGAGGTTCGAATATGTGGACCGGGTTCCCAATATTATCGACATTGCCGGCTTTACCCGGATTTCCGAAAATGGGATCCGCAGCGTGATCAGTCTTTCCGGCCAGCCGATCACACATTGGACGGCGGCGAAGGAGTACAATGAGCACAACCGGCCGTATCTGCACCTGTATATCGAGATAGAGCGGGAAGCGCTGATAAGCCACGCGGTGACGACAGAGATCATGAAGAGTCTGCTCACCACCTATTTTAAATACATCGATCAGGATTATCGGGACCTGAAAAAGATTCTGGGAATGGATCCCCTGTGCGTGACGATTCTCAGATGCGGTACCTTTGAAAAGTATCGGAAAAAGAAGGGAAAAGACATCGGCAGAATGAATCCTTCCCCCTATGAACTGAAGGAACTGCTGGAATTACAGAAGGAACAGAGGTGATGAGGCTATGCAAAGCTATGGGTACATTTCTATAATTGCTTTATTCTTTTACGGCTTCATCTTTTTGACCTTTCTGGCGGCGAAGAAGGAAAAGATTGTAAGATATTTTCTGCTGCTGATCGCTACGATGATCTGCTGGTCGGCAGGCTCCGTGTTTATGCGGATCCAGATGTATCCGTCCTATGTGTTCTGGTACCACGTGTCCCTCGTCGGCCTCTTGCTGATCCCATATGGCTATTTCCTGTTTACAAATGCTTTCGCGGACCGGGAGGATCGGTTTTTTAACCGGCTGTACGGGGTTATTCTGATGGGAATTTTCGTGCTGAACGTTCCGAATGGAATGTTCCTGCACTGGCCGGAGCTGATGGTGCGAAACGGAGAGGTTTCCTTTGAATATCATTTCACCTGGGGTGTGGGCCTGCTGTTTGGTGCAACGGCCGTCGTGCTGTTTCACAGCTTTTTGAATGTGGTGCGCGTCTGCAGGGAGGATCCCTGGTATAAGAAGCAGTTTCAGCCGCTCATTATTGGACTTGCCTTTCTGTTAGCGGGACATCTGGCTCTCCTGATTCCGGCTTTCCATGGTTTCCCGATCGATCTTCTGTCCGGAATCGTCAACGCGCTGTTCCTGATTTATGCGCTGGTGAGCAAAAGGCTGTTCCAGCTGAAGCTTCTGGCTTCTGAGACGTCCTGCTACGGAATGGGGCTGATTCTCACCTTTCTGCTGTATTACAACCTGATGCCCTATATCACCGACGAGATCTCGGCCCGGTTTCCCGAGATGAGCGGCGACTACAGGGTGCTGATTTTCTCGGTGCTGTTTCTGCTCACCTTCTGGCTTCTGGTGTCTCTGTGGAAAAAGATTGTGGAGAATCTCTTTGTCCGGGATGAGGAGCAGCAGACGGAGAAAATCAGAAAGTATAACAACAAGGTGGCCGGCAGCCTGCATCTGAAGGAAATTCTGGCTGAGACGGCGGGAATCATCCAGGAGACGGTGGAGGCGACCAACATCTATATCTGTGTTCAGACAAAGCGGGGAGGCGATTATCAGGCGGCGTACAGCAACCAGCCGCTGAATGATTTGTCCTTTACCATCCGGAAAGACAATCCGCTGATCCGGATCCTGGAGAAAAATGAAGGAATCCGGATGAAGGAGTTCCGCACGATGATAGAATATAAGGCCATGTGGGAGACGGAAAAAAAGAACCTGCAGGATCTGAAGATCGAGGCCTGCGTGGGCCTGCGGGACGAGGGAAGGGTGGTCGGCATCATCCTGCTGTCCAACCCGCCCGGAAAGCAGAAAATCAGCATGGCGGATCTGGATATGGTATTGACGGTCGCGTCCAGCGCGTCTATCGCGTTGAAGAACGCCTATCTCTATGCGACGGCCTGCCATGAGGCGCAGACAGACGAGCTGACGCAGCTTCTGAACCGGAAATACTTTTTCGAGCTTCTGAACCGGGAGTTTGAGAAGAATCAGGAGGGCTCCCTGGCCCTGGCGATTATCAATATCGACGATTTCAAGCTCTATAACCAGCTGTATGGAACGCAGGCGGGGGACAACGCTCTGCGCAGGATCGCGGAGATTATCAAAAACAGCGTCGGGGAAAGCGGCTATGCGGCCCGGTACAGCGGGAAGGAGTTCGCGGTCCTGCTGCCGAAGTATGACGTATTTTCCGCCCGCAATCTGGTGAAATCCATACAGAACCAGATTTTCCAGATGACGGATACCACGGTGGATTATAAGCTCAAGGTGCTGACGGTGAGCGTGGGCATCAGCGCGGCGCCCTATGCGGCGAAGACGGCGGGAGAGCTGCTTGCCAACGCGGATATGGCGGTCAATCATGTCAAGCGGAGCGGAAAGAACGGCATCGAGATTTTTGATACGATTCTCAGAGAAAATCTGGTCCAGGACGACGAGACGGATCACAGAAATATTTACCGGGGATATGAATCCACGATCTACGCGCTGACGGCCGCGATCGACGTGAAGGATCATTATACCTTCAGCCATTCCAACAACGTGGCGTATTACGCCACAAGCCTTGCGAAGGAACTGAGCCTGAATTCGGATATGGTGGAGATCATCCGCCAGGCCGCGCTTCTCCATGATGTGGGGAAAATCGGAATTCCGGAGGGGATTCTGAATAAAGCCGGAAAGCTGACGCCGGAGGAATATGAGATTATCAAAGGCCATGTGGAGGCGTCCATCGGAATCATCCGCCACCTGCCTTCCCTGGATTATGTAATCCCGGCGGTCATCGGGCACCATGAGCGGTATGACGGCAAGGGCTATCCCAGAAGGATTTCCGGGGAAAATATTCCGCTGTCCGCCCGGATCCTCTGCATTGCGGATTCCTTTGACGCGATGACGACGAAGCGCTGTTACAAGGACGTCATTCCAAAGGAGAGGGCGCTGGAGATTCTGGAGAAGGAGGCGGGGACGCAGTTCGATCCCCGGCTGGTGCCGGTGTTCGTCGATGGGATGAGAGCGGGAAGAATACAGATGGCAGGAGAGACTGCCGGGGCAAGATAGCTGAAAGCCAGATTCCGGAGAATGAAGAGCCGGAATCTGGCTTTTTCGGATATATTCAGGCAGAAGAAGGCCGCCCCCGGCGGTCGGAGCGGTAAGGGCTCTGACCGCCGGGGGCGGCTTTTTATATAAGTACATCCAAAGCTTCGGCTGCGGAAGCTGCGGCGCGCGGGCTTACACGCCTGTCTCGTATCCGATCATGAGGCCGCCTGCTTCCGCGTAGAAGCTGCACAGAGCCGTCATCGGTCCTACGGTGACGTCGCCCTCCGGAAATTCTCCCAGGATGAGCTTCCGGAATTCCTGCGCGGCAGCTTCGTTCTGACAGTGGACGATCCGCACCTTTCCGCCCTGGTATCCGTTCTTTTTCATCTCCGCGAGCATGATTTTCAGGGCTTTGGCTGTACCGCGGCTCTTGTGGAGCGGCTGCAGGGTGCCCTCGCTGCTGGCCTGGCCTACGATGCGGATGCCCAGCAGGCCGCAGGCTTTGGCGACCAGGGGAGATACGCGGCCGTTCTGCGCCATGTTGTTCAGGCTTTCCAGAGTGAAAATCAGGCGGGTCCTCTTCATATAGCTGCGGATCTCTGCCTCAATCTCATCAAAGGCTTTGCCGGCCTTGATGAGCTCCCGAAGCTTCTCCGCGATCACGACCAGCTCGGGACCGGCGGACAGGCTGTCCAGACAGCAGACCCGGCGTCCCGGATGCTCCGCCTCATAATGCTCCTTTGCCTGGACCGCCGCGTTATAGCAGCCGGAAAGGCTGCTGGTGATGGTCAGGGCAAATACGCCGTCGGCGTCTCCGAAGGCGTCCAGCCATTCCTGAATATTGGGGCAGGAGGTGCCGGAGCGTCCCTTGTAGGAGGCGAGATAGGAGAGCATTTCCTCCAGGTTCAGCTGCGGATCATCCACGAATTCCTTCTGGTCGGTGATGATCTTCAGAGGCACGCTGGAAAAGCTGGCGTCCTCCATGGAAAAAATGTTGGAAGAAGAATCTGTTACAATCTTAAAATTCATATTGCCACCTCGATATCGACAGGCCCCGCCTGCCAGATCTTGATTTTGATATTTTATCATCAGTTTTTCAAAAACCGATAACATGGTACTATATATTCTATAAAAAGTCAATACCCTCAATTGACAAGAGGCGTGTGTGTCCTTGTCAATTGAGGGTAATTCCAGAATTGAATTTCAGGAGAATTGATGCTATACTTTTTACGTCGTCCGGCAGCTGGCCGGGCGGCAGAATGAGGTGGAAGAATGACAGAGGAATGCAGGGAACAGACGGCTTCTGCGGTCCGCAGCTTCCGGCTTCCCCGTTACCGGGAGATTCCGGAGGTGGGGCTCTACCTGGAGCAGACGGCGAAGTATCTTTCCGAATACCTGGGCGGGTTGATGGAGAATGGCATGACGGCTTCCATGATCTCCAACTATGTGAAGAAACGGCTGATTGAAAGCCCCAGGAAGAAGCAGTATGGCCGGGAGCAGATTGCGGATCTGTTCTTTATCGCGGTGATGAAGAGCGTGCTGAGCCTGGACGATCTAAAATATTTTCTCGGTATCCAGAGAGAGACCTATCCGGCTGAGCGGGCCTACAATTATTTCTGCGAGGAGCTGGAGAATATTCTGGCCTTCGTGTTCGCGCTGAAGGAGAAGCCGGAGGAGATAGGAAAGGATTCAAGCGATGAGAAGCTGCTTCTGCGAAGCGCTATTATTGCCGTCTCCTATAAAATCTATCTGGAGAAATGCTTTGACGCCATGCGCGCCGGAGCAGAGGCGGAAGAGAAAAGAAGGGAAAGGAAAAAAGACGATGATACAACGGCATAATACAGATGAGACCACCATGGCTTATATCAATCTCTACGCGGTGCTGGGCGCGCTGGAGAATCTGGTTCAGATGGACGAGGAGGCCAAGGCCCTGATTGCGGATAAGAAGATCAGCGTAGGCTTCGCGGTGGCGGGCGGCCCGGCGGCTGCGCTCTGCTTCGACCATGGGATCTGCACGCTGAAAAGCGGGGTGGAGCGCTGCGATATTAAGCTGCCCTTCTCCAGCCCTGCGAAGTTCAACGGTATGATTGACGGTACGGTGACGCCGATTCCGTCGAAGGGCTTTACGAAGATTCGGTTCCTGCTGAAGGATTTTACGAGGCTTACGGATATTCTGACCCGCTATCTGCGGGCGTCAGAGGAGGATCTGAAGGATCCGGAATTTTTTGAAAAGAGCACGGCGCTGATGTTCTATACGATTGTGTCGGCCATCAGCCAGATCGGAAACCATGATCAGGTGAGCCGGATCAGCGCCTCTTATATGAAGGACGGCATTATCCGGGTGGCCATCGCGGGCGGCCCTGTGGCCTCAGTCTGCGTGAAGGACCACCGGCTGCGGACAGTCAAGAAGGCGCCGAAGGCCCCGGACGCCCAGATGGAGTTTGGCAGCCTGCGGATTGCCCGGGATCTGTTCGACGGGCGCGTGAATTCCCTGGCCTGTGTGGGCACGGGAGATATCCGCATGGGCGGCATGATTTCCATGATTGACAATATGAACCGGATCCTGGACCGGGTGGCCCTGTACCTGGCGTAGCGTCGGTGTACGAAGGGCGTATTGCCCCTTGTACACCGACGCCAGCGCAGGCAGAGGATGGGACGGCAGGAAGACGGCAGGACGGATGGATATAGAGGAGGAGCGTAGAAGAATATGAGAGAACTGAATACCTATACAAAGAGCAGAGAGGCCTTCGCGCGGGCCGTGAAGGTGATTCCTTCGGGCGTGTACGGCCATCTGGGCCCGGCGGAGGGCTGCTTTATCCCGGTGGACGCGTTTCCCCTGTTTGGAGAGCGGGCGAAGGGAAGCTACCTCTGGGACGTGGACGGCAACCGGTTTATCGACTATATGTGCGCGTATGGCCCCAATGTGCTGGGCTACTGTGACCCGGACGTGGACGCGGCGGCCAGGGCCCAGATGGAACGCGGCAACTGCATGACCTCACCCTCCACGAAGATGATCGATTTCGCGGAGCTTCTGGTGGACACGGTGCATTCGGCGGACTGGGCGTTCTTCGCCAAGAACGGCGGCGATGTGACGACGCTGGCGGTCATGACGGCGAGAGCCTATACTCATAAAAAGAAAATCGTGTTCTTTAAGGGATACTATCACGGCGTCGCTCCCTGGACCCAGAAGCTGGACTACGCGGGCGTCCTGGAGGAGGACGTCTGCAATAATATCTATGTGGACTGGAATGATTACGAGGCTCTGGAGCGTGCCTTTGAGGAAAATAAGGATGAGATCGCGGCGGTGATTTCCCAGCCCTATATGCACGGCAATTTCGCGGACAACGAGATGCCCGCGGAGGGCTTCTGGCAGAAGGTGCGGAAACTCTGCACGGAAAAGGACGCGGTGCTGATTATCGACGACGTGCGGGCGGGCTTCCGTATGGATATCGCAGGATCCGATCATTACTTTGGCTTCGAGGCGGACCTGATCTGCTTCTGCAAGGCCCTGGCCAACGGCTACAACGTGTCTG
>CALWQJ010000049.1 GCA_944383645.1 uncultured Merdimonas sp. | reverse complement strand
AGAGGGGCTTCGGATAGAAGACAGGGTGGCGGAAGTACAGGATTAGCAGACGGATCAGGTGGGAATCGGGCAGAAAAGGTTATTCTCCTTCACTTTTTTAATGGGTAAATTTTACGGGGCAGGGAGTGATTCGTGTGAATCGCTCCCTGCCCCGCCTAAGTTTATCTATTTCCCGGCAGCCTCTCTGCCGCCGTCCTTCCGTCCTTATCCCTTATTTCGCCAACAGCATCATAATCTCGTTGCTTCTGGCGATGAATTTCGTCATGGCCTCCGGCGCCAGCGGCTGGTTGCTGATGAGCGCCAGGTCGTAGAGCTGCTCGCAGAACAGATTTACATTCTCTGCGTCCTTATGATTCAGGATGTACTGCACCAGCTTGTTGTTCGCGTTCAGCACCAGGGTCTGGCCGCCGAACATGCCGGGATCGAAGCTGCCGCCCATGCTGTACATCTTCATCATATCCTGCATTCTGCGGCTTTCCTCGGAGAGGGTAATCATGGAGGAGATGTTCTCATTCTTCATCTTCTCCACCTTGACCTCCAGCTTGTCGTTGCCGAGGGCCTTGCGGAAGATCTCGGTCAGGGAATCCGTAGTTTCCTTTAGGGCTTCCGCGTCGGACTCTTCCACGAAATCCTCCGTCAGATCCGCGTCGATGCGCTGGAACTTGATCTTCTCGTTCTTCATTTCCAGATGGGAGATGAAAGGAGAGTCGATGTTGTGCTTCAGGATGACGGCGTCCTTGCCCTCCTCCTTGAACATGTTGATGTACTGGCTCTGCTGCACCTCGTCGGTCACATAGAAAATCGTAGTCTTTTCCGGCTCTTTTTCTTCGTCAGATTCTTCGCCGGCCTTCGTCTCTTCTGCCTTATCCTCTGCGGCTGTCTCGTCGGCGTTCTCTACGATATCCACATCCTCCGCTTCAGTCTTTTCCTCCGCCTTCTCTTCCGGCACCAGATCCTTTAAGGTCAGGTATTTTCCGTCCAGATCCTTGAACAGGATGTAGTCGGTCATCTTGTCGCAGAATTTCTCATCCTTCAGGCAGCCGAATTTGATGAAGGGGCTGATGTCGTCCCAGTATTTCTCGTAGCTTTCCCGGTCGGTCTTGCACATGCCGGTGAGCTTGTCTGCCACCTTCTTGGAAATGTAATCGGAGATCTTCTTTACAAAGCCGTCGTTTTGCAGGGCGCTTCTGGATACGTTCAGCGGAAGATCCGGGCAGTCGATGACGCCCTTTAAGAGCATCAGAAACTCTGGAATGACTTCCTTGATATTGTCGGCGATGAAGACCTGGTTGTTGTACAGCTTGATGGTTCCCTCGATGGAATCGTACTCGGTATTAATCTTCGGGAAGTACAGGATTCCCTTCAGGTTGAACGGGTAGTCCATGTTCAGGTGGATCCAGAAGAGGGGCTCCTTGTAATCCCGGAATACCTTGCGATAGAAGGTCTTGTACTCCTCGTCGGTGCACTCATTGGGATGCTTCGTCCACAGCGGATGGGTATCGCTTAAGGAGACGGGGCGCTTGTTGATCTTCACCCGCTCGCGGGCAGGGGAGATTTCCTTTGTCTCCTTGGTGCCGTCCTCCTTCTCCACCTCTTCGGTCTTGGCGTCCTCATGGATGTGCTCTACGACCACGTCGTCGTCTCTTAAGTCGGCCTCGTCGATGGTCTCATACTCCTGGGGCGCGTTCGCCTTCTCCAGGAAAATCTCCACTGGCATGAAGGAACAGTACTTCTCGATAACCTCGCGCGCGCGGTACTCGTTGGCGAATTCCAGGCTGTCCTCGTTCAGGAACAGGGTAATCTCCGTACCGATCTCCGTGCGGCTGCCGTCGGACATGCTGTACTCCGTGCCGCCGTCGCACTCCCAGTGCACGGGTACGGCATTCTCCTGATAGGAGAGGGTGTCGATGTGCACCTCGTCCGCTACCATGAACGCGGAATAGAAGCCCAGGCCGAAGTGGCCGATGATCTGGTCATCGTTGGCCTTGTCCTTATACTTCTCCAGGAAAGCGGCCGCGCCGGAGAAGGCGATCTGGTTGATATATTCTTCCACCTCTTCGGCGGTCATGCCAAGTCCGGTGTCGATGAATTTCAGGGTTTTCTCTTCCGGGTTCACGATCACGCGGATGCTGTCCTTGTGGCCTTCCGGATAGGTGTACTCGCCGATGAGGGCCAGCTTTTTCAGCTTGGTGATGGCGTCGCAGCCGTTGGACACCAGCTCACGGAAGAAAATGTCGTGATCGGAATACAGCCATTTTTTAATAATCGGAAAAATATTTTCGCTGTTGATGGAAAGACTTCCATGCTTATCTGCCATTGCAATTCACTCCTTCATAGAAAGGGCTGCCTGTACAGGTCTGTCAGCGCAGCCCGTTTTTGCTCTGTTTCCCATTGTAATTCACTGTGTATAAAAAGTCAATAGAAAATCAGCACTCTAGCTGGTTGAGTGCTAACAAAAATTCATAAACTTTCTTAAAAATCTATAAACAGCCGCGGGAAGGAAATGGACGTATTTTACAGAAAGGTGAAGATTTTATTAAGTTTCCAGGAGCAGATAGATTTCAGAAAATCCTGTGATATAATGTTTTTATCTGAAACCAAAGGAATGATTAACGCGTCTAATATACAGATATACAGCGGCGATCCTGGCGGGGAGCCTGCGGCGGCCTGGCTTTTCGGAGCGCGGGGATTTTGAAAGGAGACAGCATACGATGAGGCAGAAAAGAAGAGGAAAGGTTTTTCTGGCGGCGGTCCTGGTTCTGGCTGTGCTTTTTGCCTGGCAGGCCGGCGGGAAAGAAAGCGCCAGGGAGGACGAGAAGGTCTTTCCGGCGGAAGCTTGGATTATGGCGCTGGAGCAGAAGGATACAGGGGCGATCAAGGCGGAGCTGAACGCAAGGGATGAGGCGCAGCGGCAGCAGGCGGCCCTGGCCCAGGCGCAGCAGCAGGGCGCCGGGACAGAAGGAATTCAGGCCGGGACAGACGGGCAGACAGAAGGAAGCCAGGACGGGGAAGGCGGCCAGGAAGAGAAGACGAAGCCGGATCCCGCGGACAGGGCGGATCTGAAGCGGCGGTTCGGGCAGGCCGTCATCGTGGGCGATTCCGTGGCGGAGGGCTTTATCGATTACGAGATACTCGATCCTTCCTCCATTATAGCCCAGAAGGGCCTGCGGGCGGATTCAGCCGGGCCGGATATCGAGAAGGCCCTCGCGCTGTCGCCTTCCTGCCTGTTCCTGTCTATCGGGTTAAATGACCTGGAGTATTGCGAAGGGGACAGCAGCCGCTTCGTCTCGCATTATGAGGCGAGGCTTCAGGAGATTCAGGAAAAGGCCCCGGAGCTTCCGGTCTATGTGAACGCCATCATGCCGGTGCTTCCGGCTGCGGTGGAGGCAAAGCCGGTCATGGGATGTGTAGATGAGTTTAACGGGGCCCTGAAAGCGCTCTGCGAAGGGATGGGGATCCCCTTCCTGGACAATGGGGATATCCTGGACGGGCATGAGGACTGGTACCAGAAGGATTCTGTGCATCTGACCTCACAGCCCTATCCTTTGTGGCTGGCACGGATGGAGGAGGCGGCAGGCTTATGAAATATGCAGCGCTGCAGGCGGCGAAGCTTCTGCTTCTGGCAGTACTTGCCGTCCTGCTCTGGGGAATCCTGCACGCAGATCCGCAGCAGGCGGACTTTTCCGTTCTGCGGGAACAGGCGGAGCAGGCGATGGATACGACGGGAATGCGGCAGGCGGACGCCCAGCTTCTGCGGAGGCTCTACGGACTGAACGGGGGAGAGCTGGCGGGCTGGGCCCTTTGGACCTCGGAGGACAATATGGCGGTGGAGGAGCTGCTTCTGGCAGAGTGCGTATCGGAGGCTCAGGCAGAGCAGGTGCGGGAGGCTCTGGAAGCCCGCAGGAGCACCCAGATCCAGAATTTTGAAGGCTACGGGCCGGAACAGGTGCGGCTCCTTGAGGACAGCATCGTGGAGGTCCGGGGCGTCTATGTGCTTTTCGTGGTATCAGAGCAGGCGCGGGAGGTGAAGGATGCTTTCTTAAGCGTTCTCTATCCGGGGCCTGCGGGAACAGGAAATCAGTAGAAAGACGGGGACGGACAGCATGGTATTCAGCAGCATAGTTTTTATCTTTACATTTCTTCCGGTGGTGATCCTGGCCTGTTATCTGGCTCCGGTGAAGCTGCGCAATTTTGTGCTGCTTCTGGCGAGCCTGGTATTTTACGCCTGGGGCGAGCCGGTCTATCTTTTTCTGATGCTTTACAGCATCCTTTTTAATTACGTCATGGGCCTGGATATCGCGGCGAAGCAGGAGAAGGGCAGGACGGGCAGGGGAAGCCTTGCCCTGGGCGTGGCTGTGAACCTGATCCTTCTGGGCTTTTTTAAGTATTACGGCTTTCTGGCGCAGAATCTTTTGCAGCTTTTTTCCATCCGGCTCCCGGAGGTTACGGTCGGCCTTCCCATAGGGCTTTCCTTCTATACCTTCCAGTCCATTTCCTATCTGGCGGATGTGTACCGGGGAAAGGCCGGAGGGCAGAGAAGCCTGATTTCCTTTGGCCTCTACATCTCCATGTTTCCCCAGCTGGTGGCCGGGCCCATCGTCCAGTACGCGGATATCGACGCCCAGCTTCGGAAGCGCTTTACCTCTTGGGAGCTCTTCGGAGAGGGAACCCGGTATTTTGTGGGCGGCCTGGCAAAAAAGGTGCTGCTGGCCAATAACCTGGGCGCCGTCTTCGAGGCGGTGTCGGGACTGTCCTCCCTTTCCGTGCTTTCCGCCTGGGTGGGGGCGCTGGCCTACGCCTTCCAGATATATTTCGATTTCAGCGGCTATTCCGACATGGCCATCGGCCTGGGAAAGATGTTTGGCTTTGCGTTCAAAGAAAACTTTCATTTTCCCTACTGTGCCCGGAGCATTACGGAATTCTGGCGCAGATGGCATATCTCCCTGGGCTCCTGGTTCCGGGAATACGTCTATATTCCCATGGGCGGCAACCGGGTGGGCGTCCTGAAGCACATCCGGAACTTGCTGGTTGTCTGGACGCTGACAGGGCTCTGGCACGGGGCCAGCTGGAATTTCGTGGTCTGGGGTTTCTATTACGGAGTGCTCCTGATAGGGGAAAAGTACATTTTGCGCAAGGCGGCAGGGCGGATTCCCGTGCTGGGGACGGCCTGTACGCTGCTGCTGGTCCTGATCGGCTGGGTCTTCTTCTTTAGTCCCTCCCTGGGAGCCGCCGTGGAATACTTAAGCGTGATGGCCGGTTTGGGAAGCGTTCCCCTGACAGACGACGCGGGCATGTATTATCTGCTGTCCAGCCTGGCGCTGTTCGCCATCTCCTGGCTGTGCTGCGTTCCGCAGCCCTTCCGGCTGATGGACAGGCTGTGGAAACGGGAAGGCGGGAAGACGGGGCTGTACCTGTTCTATCTGGCGCTCTTTGTTCTGTGCACGGCGTATCTGATTCACGACACCTACAACCCGTTCCTGTATTTCCGCTTCTGATTTCTGATTCTGTGAGGTGCGTATGGCGATGTGGAAGGAAGAAAAGAAAAAGAGAAACGCCCGCGGGAGCGTCTTAAGGGGGCAGGGCTATGAGATTCTTGGCATCGGCTTTGTGCTGCTGCTCCTGGGCTTTGGGATTCTGAACCTGGCTTCCCCGGACCGGGAATTTTCCGAGACGGAGAACCGGATGCTG
The DNA here is from genome assembly GCA_944383645.1 of uncultured Merdimonas sp. GTDB lineage: Bacteria > Bacillota > Clostridia > Lachnospirales > Lachnospiraceae > Laedolimicola. The sequence continues at coordinate 15,160 of CALWQJ010000049.1, read as the reverse complement.
GAGCAGAGGCCGGATGTTCAGCTGTCCTCAGTGGCGGACGGGCGGTTTATGAAAAGCTTCGAGACCTGGCAGACGGATCAGTTTGTCTTCCGGGACGGCTGGATCCGCCTGCGCACGGCTGCGGACCGGATGCTTGGAAAAAAGGAATCCGGCGGGGTATTTCTGGGAGAGGACGGCTGCCTGTATGAGAAGCCGGAGAAGCTGGGAGAAGCGGCCTGGACCAGCCTCTATGCCATCCGGGAGTTCGCAGGCCGGCACCTGGAGCTGCCGGTCTATCTGATGCTGGTTCCGGACGCGGCCGGAGTGAAGGCGGAGGAGCTGCCGCCCTTTGCCCCTGTGGAGGCTCAGGCGCGGCAGCTGGAAGAGATAGGGGCGTACCTGGGGGATGCGGTCCGGCAGATTCCAGTCTATGAAGCCTTGCGGGAGCATCGGGACGAATATCTCTATTACCGGACGGATCACCACTGGACCACGCTTGGAGCCTGGTACGCGTACCAGGAGGCAGCCGGGGCCATGGGCCTGGAAGCTGCGGCCGGCGAGGGGACAGAGCCGCCCCTTTATCCGGTGTCGGATTCCTTTGAGGGAACGCTGGCGTCCGTCAGCGGCTATCGGGCAGAGCCGGATACGATCTCGGTATACTGGCCGGATTCCCAGCCGGATCTGGTGGTCAGCTATGTGCAGGAGCAGGAGGAATCCGCCTCCCTCTACGCCTCGCAGAAGCTGAAAACCCGGGATCAGTACGGCATGTTCTTAAACGGGAACCACCCGCTGGTGCGGATCCGGACCATGGCAGAGAGCAGCCGCAGGCTCCTTCTGGTAAAGGATTCCTATGCCAACTGCTTTGTGCCTTACCTTACGTCCCAGTTCCAGGAAATCGTGCTGGTGGATCCGAGGTATTATTATGGAAATCTGGAAAGCCTGCTGGAGGAGGAAGGTTTCACGGACGTACTTTTTCTGTACAATCTGAACACCTTCCTGGCAGACGACGTGCTCCATCTGGCGCTGGAGGCGCCGCAGCAGGAGACACAGCAGCAGGAAGCGCCGCAGCAGGAGGCGGCCAGGGAAGCCGGCTCCCCTACGGAAGGGTAAAGGAAAGATTCTGCTGGAGAAAGAATTTCTGGACCATTCGGTCCCAGGCCTGGTCAAGGGATTTGTCCAGGGTGAAGACATTTAAGGAGGTGCCGGTGGTGCAGGTAAGGCTTCCATTTTCAAACCGGATATTCAGCACAAGGCCGTTCACATCCGCCGGGGAAAAGGAAGAATCTGACTGCCGGAGCAGCTTTTCCGTATTTTCCGGGGAGAGCTGGAAGGTGAAATGAAAGCCTAAGGGAGTGTGTTTTCCCTTGATGAGCTCCAGGCAGAAGGGCCGGATCTCCTGCCAGCGGGCGAAGCGCCGCCCCTCCAGGCCGGAAGCCTCCTGCTCTTCCCTGGAGTAGTAGTCCGGGCGCAGCCTTCCGTCTATCTGGAAGCTGCTAAAGGTGGTGACGCCGCCCTCCACGACGAGAAAGGCGTCGAAGGCGGAAGAGAGCAAAAGCCTGCTCATGAAAGCTTTGATATCCTGCATCTGAAACGCGATCATAGACTTAAAATCCTCCTGCTGCGCGTGAAACCAAAGCCGCGGCGCGGGCCGCAGCCTGGAAGCCGCTGCGTCTTTTTGGTTTCAGTATACATGGAATTGAATCGGAAAGCAATTCATTATATAATGGCATCAGATGAAAAAGGAGGAACGGTACCATGAACAGAATGGAACATGCGGAAAAGCTGCTTTCCCTGGTGGAGGAGGGGACCTCGCCCTTCCATGTGGCGGCCAGCGTAGAGAGACAGCTGAAAAAGGCGGGCTTTCAGAGGCTTGCCATGGGGCAGGACTGGAGCCTGGAGAATGGAGGCCGGTATTATCTGGTACACAATGGTTCCAGCCTGGCGGCGTTTACGATAGGAAAACGGTTCGCGTTTGGCGATACCTTCCGCATTGCGGCGGCCCACACGGATTTCCCGGGCCTTCGGGTGAAGCCAAGTCCTGAGATGGAAAAGGACGGCTACCGGCAGCTGAACGTGGAGGTGTACGGGGGAGCCATTCTGAACACCTGGCTGGACAGGCCTTTGTCGGCAGCGGGACGGGTGACGCTGCGAAGCGGGGATATTTTCCACCCGGAGATCCGGTATGTGGATTTTGAAAAGCCCTTCCTGACCATTCCGAACCTTGCGATACATATTAATAAGGAGGTCAATAAGGGCGTGGAGCTGAACCGCCAGAAGGAGCTGCTCCCGGTGCTGGGCCTTGGCCCTTCCGGGGAGGAGGAAAAGGACGGGGACTTCTTTCTGGAGTATCTGGCCCGGAAGCTGCGGGTCGAGAAGGAGGACATCCTCGACTACGAGCTGGGGCTCTACAACGTGGACGCGGGAGATTTTCTGGGAATGTCCGAGGAATTCATCTCCTCACCCAGGCTTGACAACCTGACCAGCGTGCAGGCTGTAGTCACAGGACTTCTGGAGGGAGAGCGTGAGCGCGGCGTGAATCTGGCGGCCTTTTTTGACCATGAGGAGATCGGAAGCCGGACGAAGCAGGGGGCAGGCTCTGTATTCCTGTCGGCTGTGGCGGAACGGATCCTCTTGTCCTACGGCCGGGGCCGGGAGAAGTTCCTGGAGACCTTCGCGGACGCCATGCTCCTGTCTGTAGATGTGGGCCACGCCCTTCACCCCAACTACGCGGACAAGAACGATCCTACCAATAAAAATGTGCTGGGAAGGGGAATCTGCATCAAGGAGGCCAGCACCCAGTCCTACGCGACGGACAGCGAGGCGGTGGCGATCATGCAGCAGATCTGCGAGGCAGAAGGGATTCCGTACCAGAAATTCGCCAACCGTTCCGACGGAACCAGCGGCAGCACCCTTGGCTCCATCGCCTCCTCCTTCTATCCAGTGAAGACGGTGGATATCGGCGTCCCCCTGCTGGCTATGCATTCCAGCCGGGAGCTGATGGGGACGGCGGATCAGGAAAGCCTGGCGCGCGCTGTGACGGCGTTTTACAGACTGTGACGAAAAAGCTCTTGAAAAGCTCCTGACAGTATGCTACTATTTTATGTGGTATTAAAAACTACGTTTAGTAGTCGAGTTGTTCGGAGGAGAGCTATGAGTTATAAAATTGTGGTAGACAGCTGCGGCGAGCTGCCCGGGCGCTGCAAGGCAGACCCGCACTTTGAGAGCGTGCCGCTGGTGCTGGATATAGACGGATACCTTGTGACAGATGACGAGACCTTTGACCAGGCAGACTTCTTAAGAAGGGTGGCCGCAAGCCCCAACTGTCCGAAGTCCTCCTGCCCCTCGCCGGAGCGTTATCTGCAGGCCTACGACTGTGAAGCTGAGCATGTCTACGCGGTCACGCTGTCGGCGGAGCTGAGCGGCTCCTACAACAGCGCCGAGCTGGGAAAGAAGCTCTACGAGGAGGAAAAGGGAGCCAAGGACATCTATGTGTTCAATTCCCGCTCCGCGTCCATCGGCGAGACCCTAATAGCTCTCAAAATAGAGGAATGTGAGAAGGCCGGCATGGGCTTTCAGGAAGTGGTCGATACGGTAGAGGCCTATATCGAGGCCCAGCACACCTATTTTGTGCTGGAATCCCTGGAGGCCCTGCGCAAAAACGGCCGCCTGAGTAACTTGAAGGCCTTCGTGGCCAACGCCCTGAACATCAAGCCTGTCATGGGCTCCACGCCCCAGGGCACCATCTGCCAGCTGGATCAGGCCCGGGGCGTGAACCGCGCCCTGAAAAAGATGGTGGACTACATTGTGGGCGGCCTGAAGGATCCAGGCGAGAAAATTCTGGCCATTTCCCACTGCAACTGCCCGGAGCGGGCCGAGATGGTGAAGCAGATGATTCTAAGCCGGGTCAGCGTAAAAGACGTGATCGTGCTGGATACGGCCGGGGTCAGCAGCCTTTACGCCAGCGACGGCGGCGTGATTGTGGTGGTATAGAGGGAAGCCCCGGCCAGAGGTAGCCCGTGCAGGTGATTTTGCGGGTGATTTTCAGGGCGCTGTCGGGAAATAAACAGCCTCTTCCCTCTCTTACACCCTGCTGTCAGATGTTCCAGAAGCGAACCGCCATCTGATATCGTGTTTAGACATATAGAAAAAAATTGTATCGCACGATCCAATTTTGGCGTAAAACTGCGGTATTTCTTCCTAATTTAGTTTACATAATTCCTTCGGTTTTACATATACAGAAAATTTTATCATGTATATACAATAATTGCATGGATTTTGGATAAATTCACGTGTTTTTTTTCTATATGTCTAATCCGGTTGGCTTTTCAGGATGAAGAGGGCTTTTTTTCATAAATAGCATATATTTTTGTATATCAGAATAGAAAAATATTGTATATGTCTAAAGGTAACTTGTGTTCGGACATAGAGGTCATGAAAAGAAGGAAACGAACCAGCAGAGAATTCCGGCTTTGATAAAGCATGGATTCTGCTGGTTTGTTTCCTTCTGCATGTCAGGGGATAAAAATCGGCATTAACCAACAGCCACCCTGTTTTGGGATTTGCGAAATTTTCTATGGCTTTTTTTAAATTTTATATTATACTTAGTTTAGGTGGGAAATGAGCTTATGAAGGATAGAAGTTCGGAAGCGATACTAGGCAATGAAAAAAATTTTACAATTTTCCGGTTTGGAAATCATATCATCAGGTTTAAGTCGCCATATTCTCTGGAAAGATACACGAAAATAAAAGACTGGGATCACGGATATCTGGTTGTAATGGCAAAGTATATGCATAATGAGGAAGAAGAGGAAGAATACATTGATTTAGTTCCTATTCTGAAAAATTTGTATTTTGATGTGGATACATTTCTGGAACCTATTAAGAAAGTGAGGCTGGAGTATGACGGATGTGAAAAAAGTCGCTGATGAAGCGGATGTTATCGTGAATGGATATGCGTTTACAAAATGTAAAGAGGGATATAGAATATTGAATCTGAACAGACCTGACAGAGCAGCTGTTTTATCACAGACTGGAGATGTTCTGGAAACCAGCATGGATGATATAGAGCTGCAGATTGTAAAATGTTATTTATCCAGAAATAAAGATTTTATGGAGGGATGTGATGCCTAAATATTATGAATTTAAAGTGGCTGGGTATTATCTATATTTTACATCCCATTGCATTGTAGAATGTATGCATGTGCATGCCAGTGACAGAAAATTGACAGAATCAGGATCGGCAAAATTTTTTGTGCAAGAGAATGGAGATACTGTAATACAAAACCGAGGCGTTTTAAGTGACCGGGAAATTCGTCTGATACAGGCATTTATAAAGTGTAATTATCAGGAAATGTATCTTAGATGGTCTATGTATAGCTCAGAAAGCTTTTATGGAGAGCACTGATTTGGTGCAGTTTCGTCCTGCGAAATTTTTTATGGCTTTTTTGCGGATATATGGTATAATGTCGTCAGACATCCTGCGCCGCCCCGGGCCGCTCGGAGAGCGGCAGGCTTCCTGTCCGGGGCGTGTGCATCCATAGCGGAGCGATCCTGTCCGGAGGACAGGATAATGTCGTCAGATTATTTTATTTAGAGAGGAACGAAAAGGAACATGAGTCAGGAAAAAGTAAACCGTTATAAAGAGGAAAAGGCGCACCGGAAAGAGATTCTGGCAAAGGAGAAGCGCCATAAGACATATATGAAGATTGGCGGAGGCGTCATCGCGCTGGCCCTGGTATGCTGGCTGGGCTATTCTGTCTACGACATGGCGACGAGGCCGGATACTTCTGCGGTCACAATTAACACGACGGCTCTGGACGAGTATCTGAGCGGACTTGAGACGGAAGAAACGGCAGAGTAAGGAGAGCGGGAGTATGAAGCGGGTATTATTGAAATTAAGCGGCGAGGCGCTGGCGGGCGAGAAGCATACGGGCTTTGACGAGGCGACGGTTCTCGGCGTGGCGCGCCAGGTGAAGGCGATTGTGGACGACGGCATCCAGGTGGGCATCGTCATCGGCGGCGGAAACTTCTGGAGGGGCCGCACCAGCGAGAATATGGACCGGGTGAAGGCGGACCAGATCGGGATGCTGGCCACGGTGATGAACTGCATCTATGTGTCGGAGATTTTCCGCTCGGTGGGGCTCGATACGGAGGTGTTTACCCCCTTCGTGTGCGGGGGCTTCGCGAAGCTTTTCACGAAGGATGAGGCGCTTGCCTGCCTGAACCGGGGCGGCGTGGCCTTTTTCGCGGGCGGAACGGGACATCCCTATTTCTCCACGGATACGACGACGACCCTGCGGGCTATCGAGATCGAGGCGGACGTGATTCTGCTTGCCAAGGCGGTGGACGGCGTCTATGACAGCGATCCGAAGGTGAACCCGGAGGCTGTGAAGTACGATGAGATCTCCATCGCGGAGGTGATCGACAAGCGCCTGGCGGTGATGGATCTGACAGCGTCCATCATGTGCATGGAGAACCATATGCCGATGCTGGTATTCGGCCTGGAGGGGGAGGACAGCATCGTGAACGCAGTGAAGGGAAGGTCTGCCGGAACGAAGATTACGGTATAGGCCCTCATTATAAAACCTCATATAAAAAAATAAGAGCGAAAAGCGGAGGACAGAAATTATGGACGAGAGATTAAAGGTATACGAGGAAAAGATGACAAAATCATACGACTCGATGATTCGCGATTTTACATCGATCCGGGCAGGACGGGCGAATCCGCATGTTTTGGACAGAATCAAGGTAGACTATTATGGAACGCCGACGCCGCTGCAGCAGGTGGGAAATATTTCTGTTCCCGAGCCGCGCATGCTGATGATCCAGCCCTGGGAGAAGAGCCTGCTGAAGACGATTGAGAAGGCGATCCTGGCTTCGGATCTGGGGATTACCCCGACGAACGACGGCTCTGTAATCCGCCTGGTATTTCCGGAGCTGACCGAGGAGCGCAGAAAAGAGCTGGTGAAGGATATCAAGAAGAAGGGCGAAGCGGCCAAGGTGGCGGTGCGGAATATCCGCCGGGACGCCAACGAGACCTTCAAGAAGCAGAACAAGGCGAACGAGATTTCTGAGGACGATCAGAAGGATCTGGAGACCAAGGTTCAGAAGATGACAGACAAGTACATTGCCGACATTGACAAGGTGGTGGAAGAGAAATCGAAGGAAATCCTTACCGTATAGTGAATTCAGGAAGAGACAATGAGAGGGGACGGGTATGTGTTTGGGCTGCCCGTCTCCTTGTGTGAAGGAGAGTAAGTATGAAGATACCGCAGCACGTAGCGATTATTCTGGACGGTAACGGCCGCTGGGCCAAGTCCAAGGGGATGCCACGCAATTACGGGCACGCCCAGGGCGCGAAGAATGTGGAGACCATCTGCCGGGAAGCCTGGAACATGGGAATCAAGTACCTGACGGTCTATGCTTTTTCCACGGAGAACTGGAAGCGGCCGGACGACGAGGTGGCGGCCTTGATGAAGCTTCTGCGCAATTACATGAAAAACTGCCTGAAGACTGCGGAGAAGAACCACATGAGGGTCCGGGTCATCGGAGACAAGACGGCGCTGGATGAGGATATCCGGCAGCGGATCGACGAGCTGGAGCGGGCCTCTGCAGGTAACGACGGCCTGAATTTCCAGATTGCCATCAATTATGGCAGCCGGGATGAGATGGTCCGGGCCATGAAGAGGATGGCGGCGGACCGGGACGCCGGAAAGCTTGGGATAGACGATATCACGGAGGAGACCTTTTCCTCCTATCTGGATACGGCGGGGATCCCGGATCCGGATCTTCTGATCCGCACCAGCGGGGAGCAGCGCCTTTCCAATTACCTGCTGTGGCAGCTGGCCTATACGGAGTTCTATTTTACGGAGGTGCACTGGCCGGATTTCACGAAGGAAGAGCTGGTGAAGGCCGTGGAAGCCTATAATCACAGGGACCGCCGGTACGGCGGCGTGAGGGAGGAAGCGTAGAGAAGATGAAGGCGTTTTTTGTAAGGCTGTCCAGCGGGATCGTGCTGCTGGCGGTCATCATCGCGGCCGGGATCCTGGGCGGGGACGTGCTTTTTGCGCTGACCCTTGCCATCTCCATCATCGGATATCTGGAGTTTTTGAAGGTCTTTCACCTGGAAAACCGGGCTCCCGGCGTCTGGGGCTTTGTCTTTCTGGCGTTTTACTACGTGGCATTAAGGCTCTGGGACGTGGAGGAGTTTGCCCTTTTCTTTCTGATTGCCTATCTGCTGGCGCTGCTGGCGGTGTATGTGTTTACCTTTCCGAGGTATAAGACGGAGGAGATTGCGGAAGCCTTCCTGGGCTTCGTCTATGTGCCGGTCATGCTCTCTTTTATCTGGCAGACCCGGATGCTTCCCATCGAAGGGGAGAGCACCAGCCTGGTTTATTTCCTGATTTTTATCTGCTCCTGGGGCTGCGATACCTGCGCTTACGCAGTGGGAATGCTTTTGGGGAAACATAAGCTGGCCCCGGTCTTAAGTCCGAAGAAATCCATTGAGGGAGCGGTGGGCGGCGTCGCGGGAGCGGCGCTGATCGGCTTTATTTACGCCAGTGTATTTTCTCTGGAGGCGCCGGAGTGCGCGTTTTTGTGCGCGGCAGGAGCGGTGGTGTCCCAGGTGGGAGATCTGGCCGCCTCGGCCATCAAAAGAAACCACGGCATCAAGGATTACGGGAGGCTCATCCCGGGCCACGGCGGCATCCTGGACCGGTTCGACAGTGTGATTGTCACAGCGCCGATTATCTATATTCTGGCGGTCATATTTTTGCAGTAAAAGGAGAAACCAATGAAGAAGATAGCGATACTGGGCTCCACAGGCTCCATCGGCACACAGACCCTGGAGGTGGCCCGCAATAACGGAGATTTGGAGATTGTGTCCCTGGCGGCCGGCTCCAATATCAAAAAGCTGGAAGAGCAGATCCGGGAATTCCACCCGAAGACGGCGGCGGTCTGGAGCGAGGAGAAGGCAAAGGAGCTTCGCGCGGCAGTGCGGGATCTGGATGTGCGCGTGGTGTCCGGCATGGACGGCCTTATCGAGGTCTGCACGGCGCCGGAGGCGGAGATCGTGGTGACGGCCATCGTGGGTATGATCGGCATTGTCCCCACCATCGCGGCTATGAAGGCGGGAAAAGACATCGCCCTGGCGAATAAGGAAACTTTGGTGACGGCGGGGCATATAATCATACCATTGGCGAAAGAAACCGGCGTGAAAATCCTGCCGGTGGACAGCGAGCACAGCGCTATTTTTCAGTGCCTGAACGGGGAGGACCGGGGAGCGCTTCATAAAATCCTTCTGACGGCCTCCGGCGGCCCCTTCCGCGGAAAGAAGCGGGAGGAGCTTCGGGATATCCAGGTGGAGGACGCCCTGAAGCATCCCAACTGGGCCATGGGGCGTAAAATCACCATCGATTCCTCCACTCTGGTCAATAAAGGCCTGGAGATGATGGAGGCCCGCTGGCTCTTCGGCGTGGAGCCGAAGGATATCCAGATCGTGGTGCAGCCAAAGAGTATCATTCATTCCATGGTGGAATTTGTGGACGGGGCGGTCATTGCCCAGCTGGGAACGCCCGACATGCAGCTTCCGATCCAGTATGCGCTCTACTATCCGCAGCGCCGTTACCTGCCCGGGGAGCGGCTGGATTTCGGGACGCTGACCCAGATTACCTTTGAAAAACCGGATATGGAGACCTTCACGGGCCTGAAGCTTGCCTTTGACGCGGCGGCGGCCGGAGGCTCCATGCCTACCGTATACAATGCGGCCAATGAGAAAGCCGTGGCCCTCTTCCTGGATCGGAAGATTGGCTGGCTTTCCATTCCGGAGATCATAGAGGCGAGCATGGGGGCGCATCCGGTGATCCCGAATCCGTCTGTGGAGGAGATTCTGGAGACGGAGCAGGCCGTGTACGAGTTTATCGAAAGCAGGTGGTAGATTGAGCGTCATGAGTTGGATCCTCGCGATCCTGATATTCAGCCTGATTGTCATTTTCCATGAGCTGGGACATTTCCTGCTGGCCAAAAGGGGCGGCATCCGGGTCAATGAATTTTCCCTGGGAATGGGCCCGGTGCTCCTGAGCAGACAGATCGGGGAGACCCGGTACTCCCTCAGGCTCCTGCCCTTCGGCGGTTCCTGTATGATGGAGGGAGAGGACGGCGATTACGAGACGGAAGCGGATTCCATGGACCGGGAAGCGCTGCCGCAGACGGGCGCAGCTGTAAAAAGCGCCGGGGAGACGTACGGACCGGGAGAGCTTCCGGCCTACTCCTTCGGGGCGAAATCCGTCTGGACGAGAATTTCCGTGGTGGCGGCCGGCCCGATCTTTAATTTCATTCTGGCCTTTTTCCTGGCGCTTTTCATCGTCGGAAGCATCGGCTACGACGCTCCCGTGGTGACGGACGTGATGGAGGGCTACGCGGCGGCGGAAGCCGGCATGCAGCCGGGGGACCGGATCGTCCGCATCAATAACCAGAATATCCACGTCTACCGGGAGGTAAGCATTTATAAGCAGATGCACCAGGGCGAGACGGCGACCGTCACCTACGAGCGGGACGGCGAGCGCCATACGGTGGTGCTGGAGCCAAAGCAGGACGAGAACGGCGAATGGCTGCTGGGCTTTCTGGGCTCGGGCGTGCGCACCCGGGGAAACGTCTTTCAGACCATCTATTACAGCGCCTACGAGGTGAAATTCTGGATCACCACGACGCTGCAGAGCCTGGGGATGCTGATCGGCGGCCAGGTGGGGGCGGACGATATCTCCGGCCCTGTGGGAATCGTCAGCACCATCGGGGAGACCTACGAGGCCAGCCGGCAGGACGGGGCCTTTTACGTCTGGCTGAACATGCTGAATCTCTCGATTCTCCTGTCGGCCAACCTGGGCGTCATGAACCTTCTGCCCCTTCCGGCCCTGGACGGCGGCCGTCTGGTATTCCTCTTCCTGGAGGTCATCCGGCGGGGCAAGCGGGTGGATCCGGAGAAGGAGGGCATGGTACATTTCGTGGGCCTGATGCTCCTGATGGCACTGATGGTGTTCGTCATGTTCAATGATTTCAGGAATATTCTGTAGAGGGCGGGCAGAACCCGGCCTTGAGGAAGCAAAACAGCATAAGGAAAATGGAGGACGCCTCCTGTCTGTGAAAATTCGCAGACGGAGGCGTCCTTTTTGAGTATCCGATTTAAAGCGATTCCTTTTCTGTCAGCCGCAGCTGCAGCGTCATACCCAGTGCCGCCGCGATCCGCACCAGCATTTCCAGGGACGGATTATAGCTGCCGCTTTCAAATCTGGTGATATTGCTTCTGGGGATCCCTGTCCTTCTGGCAAGCTCTGCCTGTGTCATATCCTGTCGCTTCCGGCACTGTACATACTGCTCTATGACAGACTGCCTGGTACTTTCCTGCATCAACTCTATGAGGATCTTCTGATCCTCTGCCATATAGATATAGTCCATGTTATTTTTCATGTCCCGTACCTTCTCCTTCTTCCATATGCGCGTTCATATGCCTCCGGACCGTTTTGTGCATTGAGCAGAACTCATAGCCGGCGATATAATCGATCCTGTCGACAGATATAAAAGCCGTCCCGACATTTGTATCCACAAGCAGGATATCGCCCGGGACCACCGGCGCCTTCAGCGTATAGATCCAGGTATACTGTTTATCATTCGTTCTTCTCCATTTTCCATCGGAAAATTTCACGTGCCTTCCCTTCACGATCTTTCTTAACGGCTGTCCGGATACCATCTCGCAGACCTCCGCGGACACGCCGTACTTTTTGGCCAGAAGGTATGAGACATAGCCGTCTCTGAGCTGCCTGTTCTCGTCCACCACGATCGCGTGGGGAAGCTCGTGCGTTTTCTCAAAATATTGTTCGTAATACCGCAGCTTTTCCGGGGAAGGCTCCGACATCGCGTCTGTCTGGATTTTTTCCAGCGGGCACGCGTTCGTCCATGTACCGATCAGCGTACATGCCAGGATATCCTTCAGCCAGTCCGTGGTCCTCAGCAGCTTCTCTGCCCGGAAAACGGCCTGATCCCGTGTCTGCCGGTCCACCGGGACATAGATATTCCTAATGCCGGAATACTTCAGCCCTGCCGTCAGAAGCAGCTCGTCGATCCTTTCGATTAACTCTTCGTTCCTGCTTTCGTTTCCCATATCGAGATTTAAATAGACCGATAACGATTCATTCATCAGAACCCCTCCTTTTTTAAAAGTGTGCGCCCTGGCGCGCACCTGCACCGGATGTGGCTGTCATCAGGCATCCATTTTCTGATATGCAAAAGTACCATATACGATACATCAAATGTACCGTATATGATGCTTCCTGTCAAGAAAAAGTTTTGCGAAAGTTTTTTGCTATAAGTTTTGCGAAAGATTTTTGCGAAAGCCTCTTTCTGCTTTCCTTTACTGGTTTACTCCCGTCCGTTCCGTCATTCTCCCGGAGCGTAGAAACTGAAAATTGTAAATAGACTTTGGAGCCTTAATATGGTAAGATATATCATTGATTAAGGCTCCTTTTCTGCGCGGAGCGTGCTTCTGCGCCGGAAAATGCAGCCGGAGAAAAGACAGAAAAGCTTTCCTGGCCAGGTATCATCGGTCCGGAAGGAAAATGAGGAGGAATCTACAGCTATGAAGCTTGGAATCGTGGGACTTCCAAATGTTGGAAAGAGCACCCTTTTTAATTCACTGACAAAGGCAGGAGCAGAGTCCGCCAATTATCCGTTCTGCACCATCGATCCGAACGTGGGCGTGGTGGCAGTGCCGGACGAGAGGCTTGGCCTTTTGGCGGACATGTACCATTCCGCGAAGGTGACCCCGGCAGTCATCGAGTTCGTGGACATCGCGGGCCTGGTAAAGGGAGCGTCCAAGGGCGAGGGCCTGGGCAACCAGTTCCTGGCCAATATCCGCGAGGTGGACGCCATCGTGCATGTGGTGCGCTGCTTTGAGGACCCGAACGTGATTCATGTGGACGGCAGCATCGATCCGCTGCGCGATATCGAGACGATTAATCTGGAGCTGATTTTTTCGGATCTGGAGATCCTGGAGAGAAGAATTTCCAAGACGGTGCGGGGAGCCCGCAATGACAAAGCGCTGGCAAAGGAGCTGGATCTTTTGGAGCGGGTGAAGGCCTGGCTGGAGGATGGCAAGATGGCCATCAGCTTCACGACGGACGACGAGGATGAGCAGGAGTGGCTTGCTGGCTATAACCTTTTGACCCGCAAGCCGGTGATTTTTGCCGCCAATGTCAAGGAAGACGACCTGGCGGACGACGGCGCGTCCAATCCCCATGTGGAGGCGGTGCGGAAATACGCGGCGGAGTATGGCTGCGAGGTATTCGTGATCTGCGCGGAGATTGAGCAGGAGATCGCGGAGCTGGACGATGATGAAAAGGCCATGTTCCTGGAGGATCTGGGCCTGAAGGAATCGGGACTTGAGAAATTGATTAAGGCGAGCTACCGCCTGCTGGGACTCATCAGCTACCTGACGGCCGGCGAGACGGAGACCCGCGCCTGGACGATCAAGAACGGAACGAAGGCGCCCCAGGCAGCCGGAAAGATCCACTCAGATTTTGAGCGGGGCTTTATCCGGGCTGAGGTGGTGAATTACCAGGATCTGCTGGACTGCGGCGCTTATGCGGCGGCCAGAGACAAGGGCCTGGTACGGCTGGAAGGCAAGGATTACGTGGTAAAGGATGGAGATGTGATCCTGTTCCGCTTCAATGTGTAAAAATGTGTAAAAAGGAGCGGCTGACGAAGGGCGTCCATTTTCTATATCCCGTGTGCAGACGCGGCTTAGAACAGCGGATGCTGTCAGCCCTGCTTTGCCAGAAGCTCGATTTTTTCTTTGAGCAGCACCAGGTTGAAGCCGGAGGGGTTTAAGGCATAGCCCCTGGCTTCCTTTATCATAGCCGGGAGGAGGCCCTTGAGCGGGACGGTCAGAGGCTGGAGCTTCCGGCTGCTTTTGCCCCGGAATTTTTCAAATTCCCAGAGGTCGGTGAAGACGGGCTGGAGGATGCTGCCGTTCTGGTGTTTCAGGTAGGGCATCTTCAGCTCGGGGCCGGGGTGCCGCAGATCCAGGCGGCCTTTGACGTCTGTGACGTCCAGGGCCAGGATGAAGCGGGAGCGGATCAGGTCGGCCATGAGCTCCTGCTCCAGCTCGCGGAGCTTTTTCGCGCGCTCCGGGTCTTTCATGTCCAGGCCGGGCCTCCGAAGCTCCTGCAGAAAATAGATTCCGGTGAGCTGCAGGGCTGTGTTGGAGACAGGCGGCGTCTTGGCGTTCTGCTCGGGTTTCCGCAAGGTGACGATCTGCTCCAGGGGCAGATAGGCAATGCCTGCCCCGTTGTGGAAGGCCACGCGGTTGATTCCGGTCAGGTACAGGCCGGTGTAGAAGCCGGACATCTGGCTCTTTTCCACCTTGGCGGTGACGGCGGGATAGTTGTCTTCGTTCAGGGCTTTGCAGAAGTCCGCGGCGTCCTGCTCCCGCGAAAAGAGATAGGCCTGATCGTCGAAGGTGGTCTCGTCGCACTGGGCCCAGGTGAGATTGGTCGCCCGGGAGGTAATTGTATAGAACTGCTCCAGCTTCTGGAGATTTCTTATCATGAAACGATTGTCTGTACTCATGCTTGCTGCACCTCTTTCCAAGTCAGCCGGCTGCGGCGCGCCAAAAAACAGTTGCCCGCACGCCAGCGTTTCTACTATTTTAGCAAAAGAAGGACTGGGAGACAATAGAAAAGTAATCACAAAGGAGGGATACCGTATGCAGAAAATGGAAAAACAGTTTCATCTTCACTGTACTCCGGAGGATATCGGAAGGTACTGCATCCTGCCGGGGGATCCGGGACGGGTGCCGGCGATTGCGGCCCTGCTGGAGGACGCCCATCCGGTGGCGCACAACCGGGAGTTCAATCTCTGGACCGGGACGCTTCTGGGCGAGAAGGTGACGGCCTGCTCCACAGGGATCGGCGGGCCCTCGGCGGCCATCGCCATGGAGGAGCTTCACGCCTGCGGGGCGGATACCTTTATCCGGACGGGCACCTGCGGGGGCATCGCCCTGGAGGTGAAATCCGGCGACATTGTGGCAGCCACGGGTTCTATCCGCTTTGAGCATACGAGCCTGGAGTATGCGCCCATCGAGTTTCCGGCGGTGCCGGATTTTGAAGTGACTGCCTGCCTGGCGGAGGCGGCC
>CALWQJ010000048.1 GCA_944383645.1 uncultured Merdimonas sp. | reverse complement strand
CGCAGGGTAAAGCCGTCGTGGCAGGTCAGGAAATTCACCGAGGAATTGTAGCCGCTGTAGCCTCCCGTCCCGGCGCCGTAGAGGTCGTGGGAGCCCGTAATCCGGCTGGCGGCCTCCGGCGCCAGCCAGTATTCTCCTTTGAGGAAGCTCCGCAGGGTATCCCGGTATTTTCCGTTCCACTCCGCCCAGCGCTTCCAGGCCGGAAAGGTTCCCACCTGGTAGAGGCCGCCGGCGTCCCAGGCCTCGGCGATGAGCTTCGTGCTGCCAAGCAGGGGATCGAAGGCCAGGCGTTTGAGCAGGGGCGGATTGCTCATGGGAGAACCGTCCTCGCTGCGCCCCAGGATGCTGGCCAGGTCAAAGCGGAAGCCGTCCACCCGGTACTGGCTCACCCAGTACCGCAGGCACTCCACGATCATCTCCTGCACCACCGGATGGTTGCAGTTGAGCGTATTGCCGCAGCCGCTGAAGTTGTAATAATAGCCGTCCGGCGTCAGCATGTAATAGACCTGGTTATCAAAGCCCTTGAAGGAAATAAAGGGGCCGTGCTCATTGCCCTCGGCGGTGTGGTTGAAGACCACGTCGAGGATCACTTCGATGCCGGCCAGATGAAGCTCCCGGATGAGCTCCTTTAGCTCCCGTCCCTCCCGGTTGTATTCCTCCGCCGCCGTATAGCTGGTATTCGGCGCGAAAAAGCTCACCGTGTTATAGCCCCAGTAGTCGAGAAGCTGGCGTCCGTCCACCTCCCGTTTTCCCATGGTCTCGTCAAATTCAAAAATCGGCATCAGCTCCACCGCCGTAATGCCCAGCTCCTTCAGATAAGGAATCTTCTCCTTTAGCCCCGCGAAGGTGCCGGGGTGAGCCACGCCGGAGGAGGCATGCTTCGTAAAGCCCCGCACATGGAGCTCATAGATAATCAGATCGCTCATCTCATAAAAGGGATCCGGCGCATCTCCCCAGTCAAAATTATTCTTGACCACCCGGGCGTGGTAGAGGCCGTCCCTCTTCTGGCTCTCTCCCCAGACGCTCTGTCCGGTCACCGCCCTGGCGTAGGGATCGAGAAGCACATGCTTCTTATCGAAAAGCAGGCCCTTCTTCGGATCCCAGGGGCCGTCCAGCCGGTAGGCGTACTCGAACTCCTCGATATCCAGGCCGAAGACAATCATGGAATAGACCTGGCCAATCCGGTAATGAGCTGGAAATTTCAGGATCGCGTAGGGCTCTTCCTCTTCCCTGTGATATAAAAGAAGCTCACAGGAAGAAGCTCCCTGTGAGTGCACGGTAAAGTTGACAGCCCCCTCCAGGGCTGTCGCTCCATATACCTCGTAAAGTCCAGGCCGGACCAGATAGCCGCCCACCACGTCCAGCGGCTTTAACGCTTTGCTCTCCTCTGCCATTATTTTTTCTCCTTAATGCTGACCAGGTTGCCGTTTACCGAAAGCTGCCGGATGCTCCGAAGGAAGCTGGACAGACGGCTGTAGCCGTAATCCTTGATATCAAAGGAGGGATGCTTCTTGTGGATCTCCTCGTAGACCAGGGAGAGGTTCTCCACCTGGCCGCCGCTGTTCTTCACAAAGAGCAGGATCTCCTTCTCCAGCTTCTGCCGGTCGATCTGGCCGCTTAAGCCCACCGCGTAGGCGGAATCTATCCGGTACACGGAAAGGCGCGGGCAGGTATCCTGCAGCAGAACCACCAGCTTTGTATACCCATAGTTGCGGACATCGAAATCGGTGAATTTGTCGTTGAGGCGGCTGCCGATTTCCCCGAGATAGGTGATTTTCCCTTTATTCTCGTTGTCATTGATCATGGAAATCACAGCCTCCTCAATCTGGGACAGAGGCGTAACAGCGCTTCCGTGTTCCTCCTCCGAAGCCCTGCCTCCCTTCCGGCGGGATCCGGAGGAGGCATTCGCCTCTGAAGCGGTCTCCTCGTCGTTCACCTGCTTGTTGATCAGGTTCAGCAGAATGAATCGGTTGCAGGCCTTGGTCAAAGCCATAGGCGTCTTCGATTCCCCCATGCCGATGACGTACATGTTTTCCTCCCGCAGGCGCATGGCCAGACGGGTGAAATCGCTGTCGCTGGTCACCAGGCAGAAGCCGTCCACCTTGCCGGAATAGAGAATGTCCATGGCGTCGATGACCATAGCCATATCTGTGGCGTTCTTGCCGCTGGTATAAGCGAACTGCTGCACCGGCGTGATGGAATTTTCCAGAAGGATCTCCTCCTTCCAGCCGTTGGCCCTGCTGGACCAGTTTCCATAAATGCGCCGGAAGGACGCATAGCCGTAATTCTCAATTTCATTAAAAATACTGGACGCGTATTTGGCGCTGATGTTATCCGAATCGATCAGCACCGCGAATTGTTTCTTGTCTTCAATCGTCTCCATTTACACCCCTCGTTTCTCTCCCTTGCCGGAACGCTTACCTGCCGCGTTCTCCTGTCTGCTTTTCACTGTCCGCCTGCGTTCCTTTTGTCAGCCCTTTGGCTCTCCTGCCTGCCAGCTCTCGCTTGGCGGCACGTTAAAGGTAATGCTGCTGCCGTCGGAGGAGGCCACGATGGTTCCTTCCTCGTCTGTGCGGAACACCTGCACGCCCATGGCCCGCAGCCGGTTCAGCACCTCCGCGTGGGGATGGCCGTAGCTGTTCCCCTCGCCGCAGCTGATCACTACATATTCTGGATCCACCGCCTCCAGAAATTCCTCCGTGTTGGCCGTCCTGCTGCCATGGTGGGCCGCCTTGAACACATCCGCCGACAGACCCAGGCCGCTTTCCAGCATGTCCCGTTCCGAATCTTCCTCCGCGTCTCCGGTAAAAAGGAAGCGGTTCTCCCCATGCTCCAGCAGGATTCCCACAGAATAGTCGTTGGCATTGTCCCCGTAATCTCCGTTTTCGTCCGGGGCCACTACCGTAAAGGCCGCCTCCCCAAGCTCATAGACCGCTCCCACCTGCGGGAGGATGAGCTCCAGCTCCTTTTCTTCTATCACATCGATGACCTCTTCATAGGTCTTCGTATCCTTCTCGTAATCCGGCATGATGACCGTGCCGCAGTCCAGGGCTCTCATCACCACATCCAAGCCGCCGATGTGATCCGCGTCCGGGTGGGTGCCTATCACGTAATCCAGCTTCTCGACGCCCTGGTACTCCAGGTAATCCAAAACGTCGTCGCCCCAGCTGTTATTGCCGGCGTCTATGAGCATCGCATCGTCTCCGCAGACAATCAGGGAGGCGTCACCCTGCCCTACGTCCAGGAAATGCACCTCCAGCGTGGAGCCATCCCGGAATACGCCGGAAGCGGCAGCAGATACATCCTCCGCTGCCGCATTTCCCGCGCCCTGGGAGCTCCCGCCGTCCTCCAGAAGCTGTTCTTTAAGCGGATAGAGGCCCGCAAGCAGCAGGGCCAGCACCGCCAGAACCAGCTTTCTGCCATGGTTCCTCCGGCTTCTTCTCCTTCTTCGCGCCATATTTCTCTCAAGTCCTTTTCGTTTCTTATGTCATTTTCATTTCTTGTGTCATTTTCGTTTCTGGCGTCATTTGCCAGGCCGCGAAAGCGCCTATTCTGCCAGGAGCTCGTCTGCCAGCCGCTCCATAGCCTCGACGTTCTCCGCCTTCATGGTGGAGCGGATCGTCACCATCGTATCGCAGAGCGTGATATTCTTCATTCCCTCCAGGTAACCCTTCATCACACGGCCTGCGGAAGGAGCCCAGGTACCGTTCTCGATCAGGCCGACCTTCCGGTTCTGGAACAGCTTGTACTTCAGATGGTTCAGGAAGTCTTCCATGCAGAGGAACACGCCGCCGTCGTAGCTGGCCGCTGCCAGAACAAGCCTGTCATAGCGGTAGGCCTCCGCGATAACCTGCGCCATGTCATCCCGCGCCAGATCATAGACCTTCACCGGAATGCTGGTCTTTTCCTTAAGAATCTCCGCCATTTTCTGGGCGGCCTTCTTCGTGTTCCCATGAATGGACGCGCAGGCGATCACAATGCCCGGCTCCTCCGGACGGTAGCTGCTCCAGGCGTCGTAAAGTCCCAGATAATAGCCCAGGTTCTCCTTCAGAACCGGCCCGTGCAGGGGGCAGATCATGGAGATATCCAGTCCCGCCGCTTTTTTAAGCAGTGCCTGCACCTGCATGCCGTATTTTCCTACAATGTTGATGAAATAGCGTCTTGCCTCGTCCGCCCAGGGCTCGTCTGTATCCAGAGCGCCGAATTTTCCGAAGCCGTCTGCCGAAAACAGGACTTTTTCAGACACTTCATACTCCACCATAACCTCCGGCCAGTGCACCATCGGCGCCATCACAAAGGCCAGCGTATGGGAGCCAAGGCTTAAGGTATCTCCCTCCTTCACGGTCACGCAGCGGTCCGTCAGATCCAGATCAAAAAACTGCGGCAGGAAAGCGAACAGCTTCGCGTTGCTCACCAGCTTCATCTGGGGATATTTTTCCGCCGCCTTCTGAATATTTCCCGCGTGATCCGGCTCCAGATGGGAAATCACCAGGTAGTCCGGCGTCCGGCCGTTCAGGGCCTCCTCCAGGTTCGCAAACCAGGCGTCCGTCGCCCGGGGATCCACGGTATCCATAACTGCCACCTTCTCATCCATGATCAGATAAGAATTGTAGGATACGCCGTTTGGAACCACGTACTGGCTTTCAAACAGATCGATGGTCTTATCGTCTGCGCCTATATAATAGATAGAATCTGTCACCTTGTTCACCATAGTTTTCTTCCTCCTGTATTTTTCCATACGGACATCTGCTGTCCTGTTAAATTGTACACAAGAATCCTGTCTCTGGCAAGTCCTCTTTTCGATACAGCTCACTGTCCAGGAAAGTGTCAGGCCTTCTCTTTCGCCCGCAGTTCCCTGCCCACCACATGCAGCATGGTCAGATAGCAGGCCAGGCCGCCCACGATGTTCGTCACCGGCTCCGACGCCAGCACGCCGTAGATCCCCATATTCCACAGATGCGGCAGGAGCAGGATCAGCGGCACGCCCAGAATCACCTTGCGGAATAAGGAAAAGAACACTGCCTGCTTTGCCTTTCCCAGGCTGACAAAAATATTCTGCCCCGCATACTGAAAGGCCATAAAAATAAACAGCACAAAGTGGATCCGAAGCGAAACGATTCCCACCTCCAAAAGCTCCTCTTCTCCGTTGAAAAGCCGGATCAGCTGCCCCGGAAACAGCATCAAAACCAGCCAGACAGCCGACGCGAAAGCCAGGGCCATCACCGTCACGAACCGAATCCCTTCCCGGACACGGCCATACTGCTTTGCCCCGTAATTATACCCCAGCACCGGCTGGGCGCCCTGGGTAAAGCCCTGCAGAGGCATCTGCACCACCTCCCGGATGGAATAAATGACGGTCATAGCTCCCACATACAGATCCCCGCCATAGAACTGCAGGGACGCGTTGCAGAAAATCTGCACCACGCTGTTGGTCACCGACTGGGTAAAGCCCGAAAGACCCAGGGACAGAATCTGTCCCATAAGCTTCATCTTGGGCTTAAGCGCCGCAGGCCTCAGCCTCAGGATTGCTTTCTTTCCGCATAAAAAAGCCAGAACCCAGACTGCGGACACCATCTGGGAAAGAATCGTAGCCAGGGCGGCTCCTTCCACGCCCCAGCCAAAGCCATAGATAAAAATGGGATCCAGAATCAGATTCAGGACCGCTCCGATCACCACCGTAAACATTCCTGTCTTCGCGAATCCCTGAGACTGGATAAAAGGATTCATGCCAAGCCCCAGCATCACGAAGACATTTCCTGCCAGATAAATCTGCAGATATCCGTCCGCATAAGCAATCGTCTGCTCGCTGGCGCCAAACAGCCAGAGCAGCGGCGTCTTGAAAAGATAACCTGCCGCCGTCAGCGCCGCGCCCAAGATCAGAAGCAGCACCAGGGCGTTTCCCATAATCTCTTCTGCCTTCCCAGGATTTCCCCGGCCCCGCTCAATGGAACACAGAGGCGCACCGCCGCTGCCGCACAGATTCGCAAAGGCGTTGATGATCGTGATCAGGGGGAAGGCCACGCCCACGCCCGTCAGCGCCAGGCGGCCATCCTCCTCCATATGGCCCAGATAGACCCGGTCCACGATATTATAGAGTACATTTACCAGCTGCGCCATAATCATCGGCAGCGCAAGCCGCAAAATGTCTCCTTTCATATCGCCTTTTGTAAAGTCATTTTTCTCCTGTACTGCACGTTCCTGCGGCATACCGCATTTCGCCTCTTTTCCTTCAATTTAAAAGCTGCCTGACTTCATTCTCGGAAACGGAAAGCCGGCGGGCAATTTCCTGTACCGGTATATTCTCCCCTGCCAGCTTAAAAATCTGTTTTGCCAGCTCCAGTCCCTGCTCTATTCCTTTCTCTATTCCTTTTTCCATTCCATCATCAAATATCATCTGTCCAAGGCGCGTCATATTGATCTCCTCCCTGATCTTCTCCAGTTCTTCTTTTTGAAGAAACTTCTCCGCAAGGACGTAAAGCACCGCCTGCATTTTTAACAGTTCTGATTTTTCCTGATTTTCCTGCTCGCCCCTGAGAAGAACCAAACTGCGCCGGATACGTTCAGGCTGAGGCAGCCTTCCGCTCATCAAAGAAGCTATCTTTATTATAATGAAATTCTATCGTTCAGACAACAGCAGATTCAAAAAATTCCTGCCCCTCCTTTCTACTACGTCTTTCATTGCTTTCTGGATTTTACGCCTGATATAGGCCTGAAAATCAGATATCAGTCTGCCATGATACGGCAGGGAAATAGCGTCGGTGTACAAGGGGCAATACGCCTCCCTTGGTACACCGACGCTACTATTTCCGGTAAGAGATTGTAAGACAGCTTCCCCGCTGTCATCTGAAGGATCTAAAAGATTTTCACACTTATCCACCTGACCGGCAGATCCCCCTGGCCCTGCCAGCCAGACGCTTATGCGTAAAGCTGCAGCCCTGGCCTGATTCCAGAATACCAGGGCTGTAAGCAGCTGCAAAGCTTATCTGTCTTATTCTTCCGCCGTTCCGATCTGCTCCACCGGACGCTCCAGCACCTCCATGAATTCCTCGCCGGTGATCGTCTCCTTCTCATACAGGAATTTGGCGATTTCGTGAAGCTTCTGAATGTTGTCGGAGAGGAGCTTCCGGGCCTTCTCGTGCTCTGCCTTGACAAGCTCTACCACGCGCCTGTCGATAAGGGAGGCCGTCTCCGGCGAGCAGGCCAGAGAAGTGTCGCCGCCCAGATACTGGTTTGATACCGTCTCCATAGCGACCATATCGAACTCGTCCGACATGCCGAAACGGGTAATCATAGCCCTGGCAAGCTTGGTCGCCTGCTCGATATCGTTGGAAGCGCCTGTGGTAATCGAATGGAAGATCAGCTCCTCCGCCACACGGCCGCCGGTGAGCGTGGCAATCTTATTTTCCAGTTCCTCCTTCGACATCAGGTTGTGCTCCCCCTCATCCACCTGCATGGTGTAGCCAAGAGCGCCCGACGTGCGGGGGATGATCGTAATCTTGTGAACTGGGGCAGAATGGGTCTGCAGAGCCGCCACCAGAGCGTGACCTACCTCATGATAAGCCACAATCAGCTTCTCCTTATTGGAAAGCACCTTGTTCTTCTTCTGGTAGCCGGCGATGACCACCTCCACGCTCTCCTCCAGGTCGCTCTGCACCACGTATTTACGGCCCTGGCGGACTGCCCGGAGCGCCGCCTCATTGATCATATTGGCCAGCTCCGCGCCGGAAGCGCCTGCCGCCGCCCGGGCGATGGCGTTGAAATCCACGTTGTCTCCCATCTTTACCTTTTTCGCGTGTACCTTCAGGATATCCTCCCGGCCTTTGAGATCCGGAAGTTCCACCGGAACCCGCCGGTCGAAACGGCCCGGGCGCAGAAGGGCCGGATCCAGGGACTCCGGACGGTTGGTCGCCGCCAGAATCATGACGCCCTTGCGGCCGTCGAAGCCGTCCATCTCCGTCAGAAGCTGGTTCAGGGTCTGCTCACGCTCATCATTGCCGCCGTAACCGCCTCCGTCACGCTTCTTTCCGATCGTATCTATCTCATCGATAAACACAATACAGGGAGCCTTCTCATTGGCCTGCTTGAACAGATCCCGCACCTTGGCCGCGCCCATGCCGACGAACATCTCCACGAACTCTGAGCCGGAGATTGAGAAGAAAGGCACATTCGCCTCCCCGGCCACCGCCTTCGCAAGCAGGGTCTTTCCGGTTCCCGGAGGGCCCACCAGCAGGGCGCCTTTTGGCATGGAGGCTCCAATCTCCGAATACTTCGCCGGGTTGTGCAGGAAATCCACAATCTCCTGAAGGATTTCCTTGGCCTCGTCCTCGCCCGCCACATCCGAAAAGCGGATGCCTGTGGTGGATTCCACGTAAATCTTCGCATTGCTCTTGCCAAAGGTCATGGCGTTGCCCATGGCGCCGCCCATCCTCTTATTCAGGCTGCGCATCATCAGCTGGCCTGCCGCGATCAGGATGATAAAGGGCACCAGGGACATCAGAAGGGACATCCAGGGAGAGGCCTTCTCGATAATCTCCGTCCCGTAATGATCCACGTCCGCCTCCACCAGACGGTTCAGCAGCTCCGGATCGTTAAAAACTCCCGTCTCGTAATACTGCACCGGGTCGCTTTTATCCGAAAAAATAATCTTATTTTCTTCTTCCGCAATCTGTACCTCCTTCACCTGCTTATCCTCCAACATGGAAAGGAAGGTATCATAGCCTACTTCATGAATCACAGGCGTCAGCATCCTGGGAAACAGGAACAGATTCAGCAGAATCATAATCAGCACGACGGCTGCGTAATAAAAGATAAATGGTTTTTTGTTGTTCTTGACTTCTTTCATTCTCTTCTCCTGTAAATGTAAAAGGGCAGTCCTGCGGACTGCCCGCCAGTATGAATGAAGTCTAGCATCTCGGAAAGAAAGATTCAATAAAGGAATTCTAAACAATTCTAAAAATTCTATAGGCTATAACAAGGCTGGCTTTGTGATTCTCTTTCCACTCTCCCTCACCCGTCCTGATTTCGCTCGATTTTTATTGATTTTTTCCCTTAAATCATATATAAATAAGAATAAATCCAGCAGGAAGGGGTGCCATTCATGATTGTTACGGCGACTGAATTCAAAACCAATTTTGGCAAATACCTTGAAATGAGCACGAAAGAGGATATTTTCATTACCCGCAATAAGAAAGCCTTCGAGGAATTTGAGATTCCACTCCTTACTCCGTCAGAACTCCTGCAGCAAATCTCATAGAACAATCGAATCGCT
This sequence comes from uncultured Merdimonas sp., assembly GCA_944383645.1. Taxonomy (GTDB): domain Bacteria; phylum Bacillota; class Clostridia; order Lachnospirales; family Lachnospiraceae; genus Laedolimicola. The sequence goes on along the minus strand of CALWQJ010000048.1, from coordinate 11,863 downwards.
CACAGCATTAACTTCATTTTCGTTTCATCTAAGAAAAAAGGAGCTTTTTATGGGATTCTGGATTTACATGCTGGTCATGGATTTGCTGATTCCCCTGACCATGATCATTTGGGGAAACTACTTTATGAAAAAAGCTCCGGCACAAATCAATTCCGTATTCGGATACCGGACGCCCATGTCTATGAAGAATCAGGACACCTGGGAATTTGCCCACAAATACTGCGGAAAAATCTGGTATATCTGCGGCTGGATCCTGCTGCCGCTGACCACCATTGGGATGCTTCTGGTCATAGGAAAGGGAGAAGATTGCGTCGGAACAGCCGGAGGGATGCTCTGCGCAGTGCAGCTCATCCCTCTTGCCGGCGCGATTCTTCCGACCGAACTGGCTTTAAGAAAAAATTTTGATAAAAGCGGGAAGAGGCGCCAGCCGCCTCGTTGAGACCGGGAGCAGTCCCGGACTCCTTTTTGGGAGGCCGAAGCCGCACGCAGCTACAGGCTCTCCTCCCGGATACTGTCGATGATATTTTCCCGCCGCATTTTGCTGCGGGCATAGAGCATGGCCGCGAAGACCACCGCGAACACGCTGACGACGGCCACGGGAATGCTGGCCGCCGGAATCCGAAAGCCCGTGGCCCAGCTTGCCGACACGACCCGGTAAATCTCATAGGTGACCAGAAGGGCCGCCGGAATCCCGAAAAGCAGAGCCTTAAGACCATAGAACAGGCACTCGAAGTTCAGCATCCGGCTCATTTCCTTCGGGGTCATCCCCACCGAGGACAGCACCGCGAATTCCCGACGCCGCAGAAGAAAGGCGGTGGAAATCGTATTGAATACGTTGGCTGCCGCAATCAGGGAGATCAGCACAATGAAGCCATAGGTAAACACATCCACCGTCAGCAGCAGGTTTTTCTCTGTCTCCACCTGCTCCGCCTCGTCATTTACAAAGGCGTAGCCGCCGTCCGTCTCCATCCATCCGCTTACCAGCGTCTGAATGCGCTCCGCAGTCTTCCGGTGGTCCTCCGCCTTCAGGTACAGGGTGTGCTGCGTCAGATAAAGATCCGCCCTCTCTCCGGCAAGCTCCCGGAACCGGCTCTCCGGCATCACCAGATACAGGCCGGAATAGCCCGCGAAGATATTCATGGGGCCTTCGTCCACAAAGGCAGTCACCTGCAGGCGCAGGCGCTGCTGGTACTCCTCTTTGGGAACCTCCTCTTCCGTCCCGCCTGCTTCCTCTGCCGCGGCCGCAGCCGCAGACAGGCCCTCTGAATCCGTCAGAACCAGTTCCACCTGGGTATTTTCATGGCTCAGGATGTCGTAGCTTACATATCTTTCTTCCTCCCCGTCATAAACGAACTGCACCTTCTGGTACGCCACGGCCCCCGGAATCCCGTCTGTCCCTTCCGCGTCTGTCTCCCGGACGCCCTGTTCGGCCAGCCACGCCTCATAATCCGCGTCTTCCAAAAGCAGGAGGTTTACGCTCACGGGCAGCTTTACCCAGCCGTCTTCTCCGCCCTCCCCCTCTGGATTACCAGCACGGATCTCTTCTGTCAGACCTGCCGGATCCGCCAGACACTCCGCATAAACCCAGGATGTTTTCAGCGCCTCTTCCACGCCCTCTATCCTGCGTATCGCTCCGCTCAGCCCAGACAACCGGCTGTCACCCGAAAATCCCGCGCCCGGTTCCCCGGCTTCTGTATTCCCGGCCTCCAGATCCCCGGCTTCCCGATCCCCGGCTTCCGAATCGCCTTCCTCCAGGTAGACGGAGATATCATAGTCCGCCAGCTGCGTCACGCCAAACATGCTCTCTCTTAGATACATGGAAAAGGAGCTGGCGGAAATAAACAGCACAATGCTGACAAACAGGGAAAAAATCGTCGTCCTGTACTGTCTTTTATCCCGGGAAAAATGCCTTCCGGCTACCAGGGCAGGCAGTCCGAAGAAACGGTAGGAAAGCCTTCCCCCGCGGATTCTGGCGGGACTTACGCCTGCCTCTTCTTTTTTGCTCCTGCGCACATCCTTGGACTGCCGGATGGCCTCGACAGGCGGGATCTTCGCCGCCCTGCGGGCCGGGATCCAGGCGGAAATCAGGACGGTGGCAAAGGCGGCGAGCGCTGCGGTGAATACTGCAGGCCAGGCAACATGAAGCCCCATCACCACCGTGCTGTCGGAAGCTACCAGATAGGCAAAATACCGCCCGGTAAACGCAAGCGTCACGCCGATTCCCAGAATTCCCGCCCCGATTCCCAGCGGAATGCCCACGCCGCCCAGAAGCAGGGCTTCCCGGAGCACCATCCCCCGAAGCTGCCGGGGCGTAGCGCCCACTGAGGCCAGAAGCCCGAACTGCCTGGTACGGTCGCTGACGGAGATGGCAAAGGAGCTGTACACAAGCGAAATCCCTCCTGTCATGATAAGCAGGATCAGAATCGCGCCAAGCCCGTAGAGCATCCGCATATAGGGCCGATTCTGGGAATTTCCCAGGAAGCGCATCAGCTCCGAATTGGAAATCTGTTCATACCCTGCCAGCCTTTCGTCCGCGTACGGATAGGCGTCCGATACGCGGCGGGTCCGGTAAAAGCAGGTATAGGAGGCGTCCGCCGCCGGGTTCTCCTCCATCCGCGTCAGGCAGAAGACGGCCGGGTGGCTGGCGCTTTGCAAAAAGGCAGGAGAGCTGATAACGCCCACCACCGTGCAGCTCCTCGTCTCCTCCGAAGCCAGCTCTTCCGCAAGCTCTATGCCAGACGTCCCTTCCTTCTGGCGGTAAATCAGAGGATTGTAAGGGCCGAGCGTCTCCCCGCCAAGCTTCCTCTCTCCAAGCTCCAGCTCCAGCGTACCGCCGATTTCCACATCCGTAAGTCCCCAGTCCATTGCGCTTTTGGAAATGGCGATCTCGCCGCTGTTTTCCGGCATCCGCCCCTCTTCAAGTTCAATAGGCATCATATCCGTAAAGCCGTCCGCCAGAGCCGCCACGTAAAAATAGGGCGTGTGGAAGCTCTCGATTTGCCCCTCCGTGATCCCCGGAATTTTTGCGTAGCCAAGCTCCTGCCAGAGAGCCAGCCCGGCCGTCCGCTCATCCGCCTTAAGCTCCTCTATCTTTTCCGCCGGAAGCCCGAAGGCCGCGCCGTACCAGTTTCCCTGGTTCTCGATGGACACGTCTATCATGTACTGCCGGAGGCTGGAGATGAACGTCGTCACCGCCGTCAGCATGGAGGCTGCCAGCAGGATCCCGATCACCGTCACCAGGGTCCTCGTCCTGTTTTTCTTAAGGGTTTTGACCGTCACGCTGGTAAATACGTTCTTCATCGGCGGATCACCTCGTCTCTGGCGATTCTGCCGTCCTCGATGGCGATGATGCGGTCCGCCTGCAGGGCGAGGCTCTCGTCATGGGTAATCATGATCAGGGTCTGGCCGAATTTCCGGTTGGACAGCTTTAAAAGCTCCATGATCTCCTGGCTGTTCTTCGAGTCCAGGTTTCCGGTCGGTTCATCCGCCAGGACGACGGCCGGAGCGTTCATCAGCGCCCGGCCGATGGAGACCCGCTGCTGCTGGCCGCCGGAAAGCTGGTTGGGAAGGTGTTTCCTCCGGTCCTGGAGGTTCAGGATGGCAAGCAGCTCCTCCAGCCGTTCCCGGTTGACCGGACGGCCGTCCATCAGCACCGGAAGCGTGATATTTTCCTCCACATCCAGCACCGGGATCAGGTTGTAGAACTGGTAAATAAGCCCTACCTCCCGCCGCCGGAAGATGGCCAGCTGCTCCTCCTTCTGGCTGTAGATGTCTCTGCCGTCCAGCCAGACCTTTCCGAAGGTGGGCCGGTCCACCCCGCCCAGGATGTGGAGCAGGGTCGATTTTCCCGAGCCGGAGGGCCCGATGATCGCCACAAACTCTCCCCGCTGAATATAAAAAGATATGTCATCCAGGGCGCGTACCTCGTTTTCCCCCGATCCATAAATCTTCGACAGATGATCCGCCTTTAATACTTCCATACTGACTGCTCCTCTCCGCCCGGCGGGTCTTCGCCGGAGCTGTCCCGGGGCGCGCCCCGGTTTTCTGATTTTCCACCAGTATAGCAGGAGCAGGTGACGCCTCCGTGACTGGAACGTGACAAAAGTGTCACTTTCCCTACACCACGCCCTTATAGAAGCGTAAGGTGAACCGCGCCCCGCCCTCTGGCCGGTTCCCGGCCTTCACCGTCCCGTTCTGGGCGTTTACAATCATCCGCGCCAGGGAAAGGCCGATTCCCACGCCCGTCCCAAAGGACTGCTTTCCCTGATAAAAGCGCTCAAAAAGATGGGGCAGATCCTCCGGATCGATGCCCGGCCCGTCGTCCTCGATGATAAATTCTGTATAAAGGCTGTTTTCCCGGGCCTGGATCCGCAGCGTACCGCCTTCTCCCGCATGCTCCAGGCAGTTTTTGATGATATTGCTTAGGGCTTGCGTACTCCACTCCGGATCGCCCTCGAAGGCCGCCTCCTCTTCCAGATCAAGCTCCGCTCTCTGGCTGCGGATTTCCATGGGAATGCCAAAAGGCTCCAGAGCCGTCCGCACAAGCCTTCCCGCGTCCACACGCTCCTTTGTGAAAACGGCTGTCCCCGCATCGATGCGTGCGATTTTAAGCAGCGCTTCTACCAGCCAGGAAATTCTCTCCTGGAGCTGTCCCGCTTCATAGATCCGGCGCCGCCTCTCTCCCTCGTCCCGCTCCCCGGGCAGCCTGGCAAGCAGCAGGTTCAGCGAAGTCAGCGGCGTGCGCAGCTGATGGGAAATATCCGCCAGGGAATCGCAGAGATATCTCTGTTCCCTCTGCAGGCGGTCAGACTGCTCCTGAAGCCTGGAAATCAGCTTCTCCAGTTCATTGGCCAGGATTGCCAGCTCTCCTTCCTGGTATTCCTTCAGATTCAGCGGACGCCCTCCGTGGAGCAGCTGATCGGCCGCCGACGCCAGCTCCTCCAGCTTCCGGTAGCGCCGGACAGTAAAGCCTGTCCACAGAGCCGTAAAAGCCAGGCCCAAAGCCCCTGAGATCACCGCGCAGCCTCTCTGCCCCGGAAAGCAAAGCAGGCACAGCGCCACAGCAAGGGCCCACAAAAGCAGCGACAGCAGAAGCTGCCGCGCAAATTCTCTGTTTCTCAGATAACGCAAGGCTCCCCCTCCTTCCGATGCATCCACAGGGCGCTATTCACTGCTATTTACAGCACGCCCTACTCTCCCAGCTTATATCCCAGTCCCCGCACCGTGCGGATAATCGTGGGATTCTGCGGGTCTGTCTCAATCTTTTCCCGCAGCCGCTTGATATAGACGGTCAGCGTATTGTCATTTACAAATTCTCCGGCCGCGTCCCAGATTTCCTCCAGAAGCTTTCCCCTGGAGAGCACCATCCCCTTATGGTTCAGGAAAAAGAGAAGCAGCCGGTACTCCAGAGCCGTCAGGAAGCAGTCCTGCCCCTTCTTCGTCACTGTGGCCCGCACCGTATCCACCCGCAGATCCTCAATTTCCAGCACCGCCTGGCTCTTCCCGCAGCGGCGCAGGACGCTCCGGATCCGGGAAATCAGCTCCCTTGGCCGGAAGGGCTTGCTCACATAATCCTCCGCCCCCAGCTCCAGCCCCGTGACCACGCTGAACTCATCCCCCGAAGCCGTCAGGAAAATCACCGGGAGATCGAAAGCCGCCTTCACCGCCGAGCAGAGGGAAAAGCCGTTGCCGTTTTTCAGGGACACATCCAGAAGCAAAAGGTCAAAGCCTTCCTCCTCCAGAGCCTCAAGGGCCTCCTTCTGCCCCTCCTCAGCCCGGACCTGGAAGCCCTCCGCCCGGAGCACCGCGCTTAAGTTTTCTATGATATCTTTGTCGTCTTCCACCAGAAGAATCCGGGACATCGCTCTCTCCTTTTTCGTACATTCTTTTGTCCTATACGATACCACAGACGCGCTCTGCTGGTCAACAGGGCCTGCTTCCGCTCCCGGAAACAGCTTCCAGAATTAATTTACATTTTTTCTTATATCAGGTGGATTTATCCATATTTTTCATCTATAATGAAAACAGCGAAAGCAAATTTTATTATTTACAGGAGAGAAATTTACAATGAAATGGTACCAAAGAACTGGCTGGATTCTTGTGTTTCTGATTTTCTTTTTCCCCGTAGGCTGCTATCTGATGTGGAAATACCGGCCCGGGTGGAACAAATGGGTGAAATGGCCGCTTACGGCAGTTTTCGGCCTCTGGTTTCTTATCATCGCAATCGCCTCCCTTGCCCCGGCTTCCAGCCCAGACTCCCTGACGCTTAGCGAAGCCCCGGAAACGCCGCTTGCCCCCGGCGAATCTGTCACTCTGAAACTGCAGACTGCCCCTGCGAAGTTTCCCTTAAGAGGACTGTCTTACATTTATGACCCGGCGATGATCGAAGTGGAAAAGGGCGCGCAAGACGACGAAATTGTCGTGACAGCAAAAGAGACACCTGGAACAGCCGCCGTCTGTGCGCAGACTTCCGACGGAGAGGCAGTCAGCAATATTGTCCTGATTGATATCGAGGATCCTGCCACCGCAGAAACTGCCCAGGCCGAGCTGGACGCCAAAATCCAGGCAGCCGTAGACGAAGCCCTGGCGGAATCCCAGGCGCTCCTGGCGGAAAAAGAAAGCGAGCTCAGTGAAATCAGCGGACTTCTGGAAGAGACACAGGAAGAGCTGGAACAGACAAAGGCTGAATTGGAGCAGACACAAGACGAACTGGAAACCGCAGAAGCCGCCAATTCCAGAAGCTCCGGCTCCTCCTCCGGTTCACAGGCTTCCGACTCCATCACAGATAATGCTTCCTCACAGTCCGCAGATACCGGAATTACCAATTCCCAGACTGTCCTTATCACCCGGACAGGCAGTAAATACCACACACACAAATGCGGAAACGGCACGTACTACGAAGCCACCCTGGACGAAGCGCTTGCCAGAGGTCTCACTCCCTGCGAAAAATGCTATTAACTTTCCTTTCCCAGCTGTTTTCCCGCTGTCTTACAGCGGAAACGGGGCGTCCTGAATTTCCCTTCAGGACGCCCCGCGTCATAACACCATAAAACACTTTCTTATTTTTTCACCCGGCGTTTTCCCGTCAGGGATTCCACCGTCAGCTTCAGCACCCGCGTATGGGGCACGATAGCCTCGTTGTAATGGAAACCGGCCGGAACCGGATAGTGCTCCATCAGGATATCGAGCGCCTCCTTTTTCTGCTCCTCCGGCACATCCTCCACCACGCCGAAGCCTATCACGCTTTCATAGCACATGGTGCAGTTTCCGCGCTCCATCTCGGTAAACAGCATATGGCCGCAGTCCATCTCGAAGCAGACCTTATTGTTCCGGGAAAGCAGATCATACTTCATGCCCGTCTGGGCTCCATGAAAATACAGGGTTACCTGCTGCCCGTCCACCGCCATCCCGAAATTCAGCGGAACCATATAAGGATACTCGCCGCCCTGTATGGCAATCCGGCAGACGTCGCATTTTTTCATAACCTCCAGGATCTCATCAAAATCCCGGATCTCCCTGTCGTTTCTTCTCATGACTGCTCATCTTCCTTTTTCGCGGGTCCGGCAATCTTCCCCATCAGCATGACAATCAGCGTCAGAATGGCGATCACCACAAAGATGCCGACCATTCCCTTCAACATAATCTGCAGCGCAATTATCAGATTCTCCATCATATCCGCACACCTCCTACAGATAAGCAGCCACAAGGCTGATTACAAGTCCTCCGGCGATTACAGACGCAATCTGTCCGGATACGTTTGCTCCGATGGCATGCATCAGGATGACGTTCGTCGGATCCTCTTCCATGGCCATCTTCTGTACCACACGGGCGGACATCGGGAAAGCGGAGATGCCTGCCGCGCCAATCATCGGGTTGATCTTCTTCTTGCGGAACAGATTCAGGAACTTGGCAAGAAGCACGCCGCCGATGCTGTCAAATACAAAGGCAATCAGTCCGATGAACATAATCAGAAGCGTATCTACATTTACAAAGGCGTCCGCGCGCATACTGAAGGAAATCGTGATTCCCAGAAGCAGGGTGATCAGATTTGCCAGGGTATTCTGCGCCGTATCGGACAGATTTCCCAGCACGCCGCACTCGCGCAGCAGGTTTCCGAACATCAGGAAGCCCACCAGTGCCACAGACTGGGGAGAAATCAGTCCCACCAGGAAGGTTACAATGATCGGGAACGCGATTTTCATTCTCTGGGAAACGGCTCCCGGCGTATAGTCCATATGGATCCGGCGCTCCTTCTTGGTGGTTACCAGACGGATCGCGAAAGGCTGTACGATGGGCACCAGGGCCATATACGAATAGGCCGCCACCGCAATCGGTCCCACATACTTCGAGTGCAGCACCTGGGACACCAGAATCGAAGTCGGGCCGTCAGCCGCTCCGATGATACCGATGGAAGCGGCATCCGCGATATCAAAGCCCAGCAGCACCGCCACGCAGATGGCAAAGAAGATACCGAACTGGGCGCCTGCGCCGAACAGGAACATGGACGGCATGGACAGAAGCGGTCCAAAGTCAATCATCGCTCCGATACCAATAAACAGCAGAATCGGCAGCGCCTCGGACGCCTCGATGCCTACATTATACAGCCACTCGATAATGCCGTTCACCACGCCGATGCCTTCCATCTGCTGATTAATCACACCGGACAGCGGAAGGTTTACCAGAATCGCTCCAAAGCCCATGGGCAGAAGAAGCGCCGGCTCATAGTCCTTCTTGATTGCCAGGTAGATGAGCACGATGCCTACCACGTACATCACGGCCTGCTGCCAGGTGATGGACAAAAGCCCCTCCCATAAAAAACTCAAATCCATTTTCTTTCCTCCTTATGTTTACGCAAATCGAGACTCCTGGCGTTCCCGCCAAAAGTCTCTCTTATTTTACAGCAAATGATAGCATATTTGCAAGAGTGTGTCAATTTTTTTGATGTTTTTGACAGTCTTTTTAACAGCCTGTTTTTGATCCTGTCTATTCTGTTTCGACTTTCTGTCTGCCTGCCTATTCTCTGTTTCAGATGCCTTCGCAGTCAAAAGCCGGGATAAAACTCTCCTCCGCTGTCCCGCCTTCCTGAATAAAACCGTTTTCCACCCCCAGCTCCACCGCGTAATCCAGAAGGCGGTCATATTCTCTTCTGGTCACCTTTCTGTTAATTTCCGGCCATTTTTCCATGCCCGGGAGAGGCGTGTACTGGTTCATCAGGCTCAGATACACCCTGTTTCCATAAGTTTCATAAACATATTTCACCACTGCTTCAGCGTTCTTCAGATGTCCAGGAAGCAGCAAGTGCCGTACAATCACGCCTTTTTTCATCATTCCCTTTTCATCGAAAACCGGCTCCGGCTGCTGACGTACCATCTCACCCAGCGCCTCCTTCGCTATTTCCGGATAATCCGGCGCATGGGAATAGCGCCGGGCCGCCTCCGCATCCATATATTTAAAATCTGTCAGATAGATATCCACAATCCCCTCCAGAGTCCGCAGTGTCTCTGGCTTCTCATACCCTCCGCAGTTATAGACTATAGGAAGCGTCAGACCGCCGTCTCTGGCCTCCGCCACCGCCTTCACAATCTCCGACGTATAATGGGTCGGGGTCACAAGATTGATATTGGCCGCTCCCTTCTCCTGAAGTTCCAGAAAAATCTCGGACAGCCGCTCCACCGTAATCTCTTTTCCCGCCCCAGCCCGGGCAATATCCCGGTTCTGACAGTAGACGCAGCGAAGCGGACAGCCGCTGAAAAACACTGTCCCGGAGCCCTGAGAGCCAGAAATGCAGGGCTCCTCCCACATATGAAGCGCCGCCCGGGCGGCCTTGATCTTTGTTCCCCCCACACCGCAATAGCCTTTCTGGCCTGCGGCGCGGTCCGCGCCGCAACTGCGGGGGCATAAGGTGCATAACGGCATATTGCTTCCTCCATTTTACTAAAATACTGTAAACGCCTATCTGATGTAATTATTATACATTCTTAACCACTAATCCGCCAAGAATATTATTTCCGTGTTCCGGCTTTATTAAGTATTGACTCACGGATAATACTACTAATAAAGATATAACACATGACAAATCATACGCTTTCTTCTCAACACAACGTCAGCGTAATGGAAATCCAAAAATGCCACAAAAATTTATGCCGCGAAGCCCATATGCCCCTCGACATACTACCTATTTTTCTTCGCAATATGCCAGGAAATTACGATCCACGAAGCTCTTGCGAGCCTCGACAAGAATGGTCAAAGCCGATTCATGGCACAGGCGGATTTCGATCCACGAGGCTCTTACGAGCCTCGACATTTTGAAGCTCCGGCAAAATTTACAGCGATCCAATTTCGATCCACGAGGCTCTTGCGAGCCTCGACGTGCAACTGGCAAAGGACCATGGCTGGCGGCCGATTTCGATCCACGAGGCTCTTGCGAGCCTCGACTGTGTTGGATGATGCCGGATCTCTTATTAAGTCGATTTCGATCCACGAGGCTCTTGCGAGCCTCGACCGTTGGTTGATCTAAGAGTAAAACACGCCGAAAGATTTCGATCCACGAGGCTCTTGCGAGCCTCGACGGCAGCGGGATACCGGGAATGCTTCAGCTATTGGATTTCGATCCACGAGGCTCTTGCGAGCCTCGACACTGTGTTATCCTGGATAAACTGCACCTCCCTGATTTCGATCCACGAGGCTCTTGCGAGCCTCGACGGGAAATTGGAGCCAGAAGGACACAGATCGAGAATATTTCGATCCACGAGGCTCTTGCGAGCCTCGACCCCGATATTATTCTGCTGGGCCTCCATAATCGGAATTTCGATCCACGAGGCTCTTGCGAGCCTCGACGCGGCGGCGAAGCTGAATATCGGCAATATGGGAATATTTCGATCCACGAGGCTCTTGCGAGCCTCGACTTAGAAGAAATAGATGAACGGCAGAATATGGTAATTTCGATCCACGAGGCTCTTGCGAGCCTCGACCAAAAGGGAGGTAATATGATGGTAGACGGAAAATTTCGATCCACGAGGCTCTTGCGAGCCTCGACCGTAGAGCGCGGAATGGCGATAGAAGTGGTGCAAATTTCGATCCACGAGGCTCTTGCGAGCCTCGACAAATCCGGACTCTACAAGATTCGTCAGTTCAGCTATTTCGATCCACGAGGCTCTTGCGAGCCTCGACATCGTCTGTTCCAGCCCCTCAAAGCGCGTTTCCGATTTCGATCCACGAGGCTCTTGCGAGCCTCGACTTCGGCGGAATAACGGAGCCTTCCCGCTGCGGCTATTTCGATCCACGAGGCTCTTGCGAGCCTCGACATTCCAGGACACCTACTTTGAAAAGGGCAAATATAATTTCGATCCACGAGGCTCTTGCGAGCCTCGACTTGGCTGGGAAGGAGGATTGGGATGGATAAGAAGATTTCGATCCACGAGGCTCTTGCGAGCCTCGACCGGACAGTTCTTCAATGCCATGCAGAATCAGTCAATTTCGATCCACGAGGCTCTTGCGAGCCTCGACCCCTGTCCCTTCCCCCTCCCCGGGGACATAGGGATTTCGATCCACGAGGCTCTTGCGAGCCTCGACGCCCTTTCATCCTCCGGCTGGATATCTTTCAGGATTTCGATCCACGAGGCTCTTGCGAGCCTCGACCTCTGCCAGAATGTTCAAAAACTCTTCCAGCGATTTCGATCCACGAGGCTCTTGCGAGCCTCGACTTTTTTGACACACTCTTCCTCTGCTTGCTGCTCATTTCGATCCACGAGGCTCTTGCGAGCCTCGACATGACGCCCAGCTGACCGCCCTGGCAGTGGGAAGCATTTCGATCCACGAGGCTCTTGCGAGCCTCGACGACGATATGATCCAATACGACAAAATC
>CALWQJ010000047.1 GCA_944383645.1 uncultured Merdimonas sp. | reverse complement strand
GACGCTCTGACGGAGGTGGCGGAGCTTCTGCGGCAGAATGAGACGATCACGCAGATTTACCGTGTCACGGGAAAAAGCAGACTCCATGTACACGCGGTGGCATCCTCCCATGAGGAGATGGAAAGGCTGATACATGAGACTATCGACCGCCTGCCCGGCATCGTGGAGTGCGCCAGTCATGTGATTCTGTCCAGAATCAAGGATATCAAAGGTTTGCGGCTGTGACAGCCTCTATATTTATGAGTGAAGGATGAGGAGAATGAGGGACATGAGAAAATATCTTGCGGCGGCCCTGCTGGGCCTTCTTTTTGTATCGGCGGCCGGCTGCGCAGGCACGAAGGACGCCGGGGAGCAGCCGGCGGAGACGGAAAACGGCACAGGAAATGAGACGGAAGGGGCAGAAGCTTCCGGCGGTCTGAAGGCCCCGGAGGGAGAGCTTTCAGAAGAAGGAAGAAGCGCTTATCACTCTGTCCTGCTAGACGTTTATTTCAATCATCTTTTCCCGAACGACAGGGATTACGGCTTTCTGGGAGGAGCCGACGTGTCGGAAAATGAATTTGCCGTCTGCGATGTGGATCAGGACGGAGTGGCAGAGCTTCTGATTTCCTATACGACGACGGACGAGGCCGGGAAAACGGCGCTGATTTATGATTTTGAAGCCGCGCTTGACATGGTGCGGGAGGAATTTTCCGGGTATCCGCCGCTTGTTTTTTATGATAATGGATATGTGGCTCTGAAGGAAGACCGCAGTCAGGAGGCAGCGGAAGACGGCGGCGTCCAAGGCAGTGTGCTCTACCGGTACGACGCTGAAGGCGATACCTATATCCGTATTACTGAGGAGGAAGAGGCGGCCTCTGCTCTGGAGGGTGCGCAGGAGCTTGCGATTCCCTGGCAGAAGCTGACGGAAGAAAATATCGACCATGTAAAATAGCAGAAAAGAGGATGTAAGAAATGGGCATAGAGCTGATCTCTAATTATGAAAAAATGAAAAATGAAATGGCCGGCGCGTTTCTGAAATATGATCAGGAGGCTGTGATTCGGAAATTTGATCTGAAATATGACAAGGCGTACCTGTATCTCGACCTCTTAAACCGTGCGCATCGAATCAGCCGGAAGACAGGACAGGTGACCTGGTTAGAGGATGGATTTCAGACAGAAAATCCTGCTGATTATAACGCCGCCATGACGATTTACGATGTGCTCTGCTATTCCAAAAAGGACTGCTGCCTGGCTCATGAATGGGTGAACACAGCCAGCCTTTCCTCCATCCAGGGAGGCACGCTGGCCAAGGGGAGCGATTTCTTTCAGACGGCAGGGCGGCAGTTCGACGGCAGGACTATGGCTCTCTGCCGCGCCTGCGAGAGCCTTGGCGGAGAAAAGCGGGAGAAGGGCGACGCCGCCTATGAGCTGAAGCTTTTTTCCTTTCTTCCTGTGATTGTGCGCTTCTGGGATTCTGACGAGGAATTTCCGGCCACGCTGCAGCTTCTGGTAGACAAAAATATTCTGGATTATATGCATTACGAAACCCTGATGTTCGCATTGTCCTATCTGCTGGACCGCCTGAAAAGTGAGATGGACGCATCCGAAGCCAGATTCTAAAGAACTACTGGAACTTCCTGAAAAAATGTGATAATCTGTAAACGTACAGCAGATCCGCTGTGCTGGATGGAGGCGTTCTCTCCATGAATTTCCCAGGGAATAAGTTTGTTTACAAAAGATAACTTCCGGAGTTGGAAATGTTGCAGTGTTTTGTGATTCCGTGTACAATGAAGGAGGATATGGACGTGATTTCTTATACGCGCCAGAAGGAGTTTCTTGCGGCGGAACACAGGAGAAAGAAAGATTTGAACACGGCTTCATCCGGGGAATTTCTCACAGGAATGGCGAAGGAAGACAGGCTGGCGCCTGTGGTTACACTGGTTTTATATCTGAACGATAAGCCCTGGGATGGCGCCAAAAGCCTGCATGAAATGTTAAACTTCAAGAATATTTCAGAAAAGGCCAAAAAATATATAGAGAATTATAACATCCATATTTTGGATGTCTGCCACACGCCAGACAGGGAACTCCAAAAATTTCCGCCGGATATTCGTTTTATGCTGATGTTCATAAAGTATACCAAAGATAAAAAGGTTTTAGCGGATATCAGACAGCTGTGCGGGCAGGAAACCATTGCGGAAGATACCTTTGACGCTTTGGCTGATTACATGAATGAGCCGGAGCTTTGGAAGATAAAAGAGAAAGCTGGCACAGAGAAAGGACGGGTTAATATGTGTGAGGGACTGCGTGAACTGATGGCGGACAGTAAGGCCGAGGGAAGAGAAGAGGGAAGAGAAGAAACCACCCTGAATTCGGTTAAAAATCTGATGGAAACCTTGAAGCTGACCGCAGAGCAGGCTATGGACGCTCTGAAAATTCCGGACGATGACCGGAAAAAATATGTTTCCATGCTAAAATAATTTGAAAATACCGCTGAAAGAAAAAGGAACTTACTTATCCATGAAGAATAATATTTATGACGGCCTCCTGCAGTTTCGGGGAACCTGGAGAACCTATCAGGAGCGGGTTCTCGCAAATTCACAGAAATACCTGGAAGACGGAAAGGTGCATATTGTGGCTGCGCCTGGTTCGGGCAAGACGACGCTGGGCATCGAGCTGATCCGGCGGCTGGGGGCTCCGGCCCTCATTCTCTCCCCGAGCATTACCATCCGGCAGCAGTGGCTGGAACGCATCGAAGACGGATTTTTCGTAAAAGGAGCGGAACCAGAAGAATTTCTTTCCAACGATCTGAAGGCCATGAAAAGCATCACGGCCATCACCTATCAGGCTCTGTACAGCGCCATGAAGCATTACCAGGGGGAACTTGCGGAGGAAGACGGGGACGCGGCGGAGGACGGAGAGGGTGCCGGCGCGCGGGAGACAGAGAGCGTGGACTTCCGGGATTTCGATCTCTTTGAGGCGGTGAAGGCGGCCGGGGTGAGGGTCGTCTGCCTGGACGAGGCCCATCATCTGCGCAGCGAGTGGTGGAAGGCGCTGGAGGCCTTTCTGAAGGAAGCGAAGGGGATGACGCTGATTTCCCTGACCGCGACCCCTCCCTACGACAGTACGCCCGCCCAGTGGAAGCGCTATATCGATCTGTGCGGCCCCATCGACGAGGAAATCTTCACGCCGGAGCTTGTGCGGGAGAAAAGCCTCTGTCCCCATGAGGATTACGTCTATTTTAACTGGCCCGCGAAGGAAGAGCTGGAGGAGATCCGGGCATATCAGGAAAATACAGCCAAAGTCTGGGATGCCCTTCTGAGAGGGGAAGCCTTTACCCGCATGATCGCTACCCACCGGGGGCTTCGGGAGCCGGAGCAATACAGTGAAAAATTCCTGGACAATCCAAAATATTTTTCCGCCCTGCTCATTTTCTGCCAGGCCCAGGGGATTCCCCTCCCGCCCTATCTGAAACGGTTGATTGGGACGAAGGGAAGGCTTCCGAAGCTGGAGCCTGTGTGGCTGGAGGCCCTGCTGCAGGGCTTCCTCTTCGACGACGCTGACTCCTATCAGGTGCCGGAGGAGAGCCGGGAGGAGCTTGTGCGGGAGCTGAAAAAGGCCGGGTGCATTTACCGGGGAAGGGTTTCCCTGACTCAGCAGGACGCCCTGCAGAAGCTTTTGGCCAAAAGCCGGGGGAAGCTGGAAAGCATCGAAAAAATCGTGGATATGGAAATGCAGGCGCAGGGAGGAGCGCTGCGCCTTCTGATCCTGTGCGATTTTATTAAAAAGGACAAGCTGTCCCTGGTGGGGACAGATAAGCCAGTGGCGGCGGAAATCGGAGCGGTGCCGATTTTTGAGCATCTGCGAAGAGGGCAGCGCCAGGGAATCCGCCTTGGGCTTTTAAGCGGCTCTGTCATCATCGTTCCACTGGACACGGAGGACAAGCTTCGTTCCATCCTGGAGGAAAAGAACTGCGAGGGGACTTTAAAGCCCATCGCCGGCACAGAATACGGGCGGTTTCAGATGAAGGGGAAGAGCACTCATGTGACGGCGGCGGTCACGGGGCTTTTCCGCCAGGGAGACGTAAACGTCCTGATCGGAACGAAATCCCTCCTGGGCGAGGGCTGGGACGCCCCCTGCACCAACGCTCTGATCCTGGCCACCTACGTGGGCTCCTTTATGCTCAGCAACCAGATGCGGGGCCGGACCATCCGGACCGATCCGCGGCAGCCGGAAAAGACGGGAAACATCTGGCACCTTGCCTGTATCTTTCCACTGAAATCCGGAAAAACCAGGCACGCGGACTTCTCGGGAGATTACGAGACTCTTACCAGGAGATTTGATTCCTTCCTGGGCGTATCCTGGAAGGATCCGGTGATCGAAAGCGGCCTCGGACGCCTGAATATCCCGGAATTTGATTCCCGGGAGCAGATGGAAGAGGTGAACCGGATGATGCTTTCCCGGGCTTCAGACCGGGAGGGGCTGCGGCAGCGCTGGCAGGAAGCCTTAAGCGTCATCCACGGGGAGATGGAAATCGAGCAGGCGCAGGCAGTTCCCAAAGAAGAACTTCAGACCAGTTATCTTTTTATCCACGCATTAGGCATGGAAATCCTGAATCTGCTCCTGACGATTCTTCTGTCCATGGGCCGGGCGTTCTTACGGGCAGGCGGAAGCGCGGCGCTGCAGGTACACCTTCTGGGGATCCTGATACTGTTTACGGCCTTTTTGGCGGCGCGATACGCAGTCCGGCTCTTCCGCTTCGGCACGCCGGCGCGCCGGATGAAGCATATCAGCGACGCCGTCCTGGGCGCTCTTTTGGAGCTTGGCGAGATCGAGGAGGCGGGTCACTGCAGGACAGAGGTGAAATCTGCGGAAGGGCTGCTGATCGAGATCTCCCTGAAGGGCGGAACCATGCGGGACAAGACGGCCTTCGCCGCCTGCATGCGGGAGCTCTGGGGCGTGATCGACAACCCCAGGTACCTGCTGGCCAGAGGCGGCAGAAAAGCAAAGGAATTCTACGCGGTGCCGGAGACCTTCGGGAAGCAGAAGGAGCGGGCGCTCGTATTTGAAAAGCATGTCCGGAGGGCCATGGGAAGATTCCGCCTCGTCTACACCCGGACGCCGGAAGGACGCCAGATCCTTTTGCGGGCCAGGACACGCTCTTTTGTCAATAAGAACCAGCGGGTTCTGACGGGGAAAAAAGTAGCGAAGGGAAAATATGAATAATTTCTGATAAGAATGGAGGCAAGAAGAACGATGAGTATTTTATTTTTACAGTATCCGCCCTGCTCCACCTGCCAGAAGGCAAGGAAATGGCTGGACAGCCACGGCGTCACCTACGAGGCGCGCCATATCAAGGAGCAGAACCCCACGGCGGAGGAGCTGAAAAGCTGGCATGAGAAAAGCGGCCTGCCCCTGAAGAGATTTTTTAATACCAGCGGGCAGCTTTATAAGAGCATGAACCTGAAGGAAAAGCTTCCGGGCATGAGCGAGGAGGAGCAGTACGCTCTGCTGGCCACGGACGGCATGCTGGTAAAGCGGCCCATTGTGGTGACGGATTCTGCGGTACTCACAGGCTTTCGGGAAGCGGAATGGGAAAAGGAGATTTTATAAGATGCGTATTCCGGAAAAGGGAGAACACGGCTATACGGACGCCCATAAGCGGGCGCAGCTTTTGAAAACATTTTTATTTTTCCTGATTCCCATAGCGATCTTTGCGATCGGCTATGTGACGACGGACACGAAACGGAATTATTTTACGATCCTGGCTATCGTGGGCTGCCTGCCGGCCTGCAAGGAGCTGGTGAATGTCATCATGTTCCTGAAGCGGCGCTCCATGCCGGAGGCCATGTACCAGGAGATCGAAGCACATGCGGGAAGCCTTGTCAGGGCTTACGAGCTGGTGTTTACGACCTACGAGAAAAATTACCCGGTTCACAGCCTGGTGGTGCGCGGCCAGGAGATCGCCGGATATACCACCCTGAAAAATACAGATCTGCGGCCCCTGCAGGAGCATATCGCGAAAACCTTGAAGGAAAACGGCATTTCCGGCGTCCACGTCCATATTTTCCCGGATCTGAAGGCTTACCTCGACCGGGTGGACGCCCTTGCGGGAAAGGAGCCGGAGGAAATCCCCTTTACGCCGGACGAGAGATACCCGGAGCTTGGGCGCGAGGAGCTGATCCGAAAGCTTCTTCTGGCCCTGTCGCTGTGAGGGAAGGCCCATGAGACTGCTGACGATTGGAGAAAATGAAGCCGGGCAGCGGCTGGACCGCTTCCTGGAGAAATACATGGATCAGGCTCCCAAAAGCTTTTTTTATAAGATGCTGCGGAAAAAGAATATCACGCTGAATGGAAAGAGGGCGGAAGGAAAGGAACGGCTGCTGCCGGGAGACGAGATCCGGCTTTTCCTTGCGGATGAGACTATTGATGGCTTTTCCGCCCATTCTGGAAAGTCTGGAAAGGAGAAGGCCGCAGAGCTTCTTCCCGGGGAGCTGACGCCGGAGATCCTCTACGAGGACGGCCATGTCATCCTTTTTAATAAGCCTGCGGGCCTCCTGTCCCAGAAGGCAGAGGCAGACGATATCTCCCTGGTGGAATATCTGACGTCCTATCTTCTGGAATCGGGCCAGCTGACGGAGAAAGATCTGCGAAGCTTCCGCCCCGGCATCTGCAGCCGCCTGGACCGGAACACCAGCGGCCTTGTGGCCGCCGGGAAATCCTTACGGGGCCTCCAGGAGCTGAACCAGCTCTTTCGGGACAGGAGCCTCCATAAATATTACCGGAGCATCGCCGCAGGAGCCGTGGAAAAGCCTGTGCGGGCGGAGGGCTGGCTCTTAAAGGACGAGCGCGTCAACCAGGTGCGCGTATTCCGGGAAAGGAGAGGGGAGGCCCGGCCGATCTGCACGGAGTACCGGCCGCTTTCGGTCTTCACCCTGGGGGGAAGGCCCTATACCTATCTGGAAATCAACCTGATTACAGGGCGCTCCCATCAGATCCGCGCCCACCTTTCCTCCCTGGGGCATCCCTTGATTGGGGATGGGAAATACGGGGACGGCAGAAGCAACGCCTTCTTCCGCAAGGAATTTGGCCTGACGTGGCAGCTGCTCCACGCGTACCGCCTGGAGTTTCCGAAGCTTTCGGGAGCGCTTTCCGAAATTTCCGGAAAAGCCTTTACCGCGCCGCTTCCGCCCGTGTTTGAAGAGATTTTACAGGCCGCAGGCGCCGCTTCCCGGTGAAGCGGCCTGCGGTCCTCCAGGCAGATGCAGCTTACAGACTGCACAAAAAGGCAAGGTGAAATTTATAAAACATTCACAAAAATTTAAGAAACAGTTGCATCCTGTGAATTTTTATGATAGGATATGACCAGATTGAAGAACAGATACATAGTGATTTCACAGACGACGTGTTACTGGTCATGCAGGCAAGATCGGATGGAAATGAAGAAGGAGATTGCGCAGAAGCGGTCTCGGATTGCATTCATTTTTATCGGATCTTTTTTTGTGCGCGCAGGACGCGGCGCGTCATGAACAGGGTTTTCTGTTTTTCAAAGCACATCCCGGCCGGATGTCAGACCTATTTCACAGCTTTCGAGCGAAAAGGAGAGAGACGAGTTATGGATTACAACAAAGTAGCCCAGGACATTATCGATAATGTGGGCGGAAAATCGAATGTAAAGCAGGTGACACACTGTTTCACCCGCCTGCGCTTCATCCTGAAGGATGAGAGCAAGGCAAAGAAGGAAATTGTAGAGCATCTGGAAGGCGTTATCTCCGTCGTGGTTTCCGGCGGACAGTTCCAGGTAGTCTGCGGCGCGAAGGTAACGAAGATTTACGACGCGGCTGTGGCCATCTTAGGCGACAGTGTGGCGGCTGCCTCCTCCGGAAGCGAGGTAGATATTCCCCAGGAGAAGCAGAGCTTCGGAAATCTGATTCTGCAGAAGATCACCGAGATCTTCACTCCGCTGGTACCGGCTATCGCGGCGGCAGGTCTGATTAAGGGCCTTCTGGCAGCTTTCGCGAAGATCCCGGGCTTTGACTCCACCACCAGCACCTACGTCATCATGAACACGGCCAGCAACGTCATTTTCTACTTTATGCCGATTTTCCTGGCCTACACGACGGCGAAGGCGTTAAAGTGCAGCACGGTCGTATCCATGATGCTTGGCGCGTTTATCTGCCATCCGACCATCGACGCCCTGGTACAGGATGTGGCGACGAAATCCACGATTTTCGGCCTTCCTGTTATCAAGATGGAGTTCGCTGTGGGTGAGTCCAGTAAGATTTTCGCCTACACCGAGTCGGTTATCCCGATTATCCTGGGCGTGATTGTCCTGTACTTCCTGGAGAAGTTCTTAAAGAAGGTGATTCCGGAGATCCTGCAGCTGATCCTGGTTCCCGGACTGTCTCTGATTATCATGGTACCGGTGATGCTGGTAGTAGTAGGACCGGTAGGTATCTATGTAGGCTACATCATCCAGTGGCTGTACACAGCCCTTTACGGCTTCAGCCCGATCCTTGGCGGTATCATCGTCGGCGGTCTGTGGGGCGTCTGCGTTATCTTCGGCGCGCACAGAGCCCTGCTGCCGATTGGTCTGAACGACGTGGCTATGACCGGTACGAACACCCTGATGTGCTTCGCTGGTTCCGCAAACTTCGCCCAGGCAGGCGCTGCCCTTGGCGTTATGTTCAAGACAAAGAGCAAAGAGTTAAAGCAGGTAGCTGCTTCCTCCACCCTTTCCGCATGGCTGGTAGGTATCACAGAGCCGGCGATTTACGGCTGTAACCTCCGCCTGAAGAAGCCTATGATCTGCGCGGTTATCGCAGGTGCTGCCGGCGGCGCCATCATGGGTATCGGAAATGCAGTAAACACTGGCTTTGCCAACAACGGTATCCTGACCATCATGTCCTACTATGGAGAGGGAACCAGCTTCGGCCAGTTCATGGCTTATATCATCGGTATCTGCGTAGCCTTCTTCGGCGCCGCAGTTCTGACCTACATCGTAGGCTTTGAAGACGTAGACGCCGCTCCGGCAGGCGCGAAGGCCCTGGACGCGGATCTGGATATGGGTTCCGCAGCTTCCGCTCCGGCCCACACAGGCGAGACCCTGGAGATCGCCGCTCCGGTAGAGGGAAAGGCATATCCGTTAAACGAGGTGCAGGATGAGGTATTTGCCTCCGAAGCCCTTGGAAAAGGAATCGCGATTCTTCCCAGCAAGGGAGAGGTCGTAGCTCCGGCTGACTGTACGGTATCTGTTCTGTATCCGACCCTTCACGCCATCGGCCTGAAGCTTGCGGATGACACAGAGCTTCTGATTCACATTGGAATGGACACGGTTGCCATGAACGGCGACGGCTTCACGAAGCATGTCAATGAGGGAGATTCCATTAAGAAGGGAACCCCCATCGTATCCTTCGATATTGACAAGATTAAGGCTGCGGGCCACGACACCACCGTAAGCGTCCTCATCTCCAACACAGGTGATTTCGCTTCCGTAGAGGGTATCCCCGCAGAGCACGCAGACCTTGGCCAGGTGGTCATCAAGGCTGTAAAATAACAGATAAGCAGGGTAACACTTATTTTGCATCAGACCTCTTTGTGGACGCCGCGTATGGGAAAGCTCCCATGCGCGGATGTCCGTATAAAGGAGTATGGAAAAGGAGAACGAAACTATGAGCCAGCATTTTCCCGATAATTTTCTCTGGGGCGCATCTTCCTCCGCATTTCAGATAGAAGGCGGCTGGGATGAGGACGGCAAGGGCATGACCGTAGCCGACTACAATTCCTTCAAGCGCTCCGCAAAGCAGGCCGACAGCAAGGTGGCCAGCGATTTCTACCATCACTGGAAAGAGGATATCGATCTGATGAAGGAGATGGGCATGAAGGCTTACCGCTTCTCCCTGTCCTGGGCGCGCATCATCCCGGACGGAGACGGCGAGGTAAACCAGAAGGGCATCGACTTCTACAACCAGGTGATCGATTATCTGATCGAGAACGGCATCCAGCCGCTCGTAACTTTGTATCATTTTGACTTGCCATATGCCCTGGTGGAGAAGTATAATGGCTGGGAGTGCAGGGACTGCGCCTTCGCCTTCGAGCGCTACGCGCGGGTCTGCTACAAGGCCTTCGGCGACCGCGTGAAATACTGGCAGATGATCAATGAGCAGAACCTGATGATCCGCGTCAACGAGCGTATGAACATCTACGTGGAGGACGACTGGGAGGCAGACCGTATGCGCGCCCAGATGGATTACCATATGTTCCTGGGCCATGCGTTGGCGGTGAATGCCTGCCATGAGCTGGTCGAGGGCGGCAAGGCTGCTCCGGCTGTGTCTTCTACCTGTACCTATCCTCTGACCAACAAGCCGGAGGACGTATGGGCCGCGAAGATGAACGACTGGCTGAAGACCAACTACTGCCTGGAGATGCACATCAACGGCGAGTATCCCGGCTACTATATGCGCTACTTAAAGGAGCGGAACATCGTTCCGAAGATGGAAGAGGGCGATAAGGAGATCTTAAAGAGCGCGAAGATCGATTACATCGCTCTGAACTATTACCGGACCCTTTGCGCCAGCTATCTGCCGGCGGACGAGGAGCATCCGATTGGATCCCGCGTTTTCCGGGGCAACGAGGTGGACTTCGACCAGTACGGCTACTGCCGGGACGAGAAGAACGAGAACCTGAAAGCCAGCGAGTACGGCGCGCAGATCGATCCCATGGGTCTTCGGATCGTGCTCAACGAGTATTACCGCCGCTACCATCTGCCGCTTATCATCACGGAGAACGGCCTGGGCATGGCGGACGAGCTGACGGCGGACGGAAGAGTTCACGACGATTACCGCATCGATTATCTGCGCAGCCACGTAAAGGCCATCGCGGATTCCATTGAGGACGGCGTGGAGATGCTGGGGTACTGCCCCTGGTCCGTGATGGATCTTTTAAGCTCCCATCAGGGCTTCCGCAAGCGCTACGGCTTTATTTATATCAACCGGGACGATTTCGATCTGAAGGATCTGGGCCGGGTGAAGAAAGACAGTTTTTACTGGTATCAGAATGTAATTAAGACAAACGGGGAGAGCTTGTGATCACATGCGTGTAGTGAAGGTGCTGAACAATTCCCTGGTTCTTGCCCTGGATGAGGCGGGGCAGGAGACCATCCTTATGGGAAAGGGAATCGGCTATCATAAATCCATAGGGTATCAGTTTCAGGAAAGCGAGATCGAGAAGGTCTTTGTCTTAAAAGACAAGGAGGTTTCCCGGAGCATCATCCGCCTCGCGACGGAGACGGACGCCGTCTACTTTGAACTGGCCAAGTCCGTCATCGACTATGCCATCGAGACCTTTGGGATGAAGCTGATGGATCACATCTACCTGTCCCTGACGGACCATCTGTCCTTTGCGGCCAGGCGGATCCGGGACGGAATCGTTCTGCAGAATTTCTACACGCTGGAGATGAGAAAGTTTAATCCCAACGAGTTTCAGGTGGGAGAGTACGCGGTGCGCCTGATGAGCGGCCAGCTTGGCATGGAGGTGCCCATGGATGAGGCGGGAAATATCGCCTTCCATTTCATCAACGCCCAGTACGACCACCCCTACAACAGCCAGAACCTGCTGATCGCCAGCACGGTGAAGGATATCCTGGACATCGTGAAATACAGCTTCGGCGTCACCTATAAGGAGGACAGCACGCCCTATTCCCGGTACGTGACCCATGTGCAGCTCTTCGTGCAGCGCCTGGTGAGCAGGAACCAGCTTCCCGACGAAAAGTCGAGCCTGCTCTACGAGCAGATCTTGGCCGTCTGCCAGAAGGAATTCGAGTGCGTGGACAAGATCCAGATCTATGTGACGGACAAGTTCCGGCAGAAGCTCACAAGCCAGGAGCGGATGTACCTGGCCCTCCATATCCACCGGGTGCTGGAGGAGCAGTAGCCATCTGGAATATAAGCTTTGCATTTACCACAAAAAGCAGTGTCGTATGCCTTTTGCATATTACACTGCTTTTTCTTGTGTTCTTTTTTTAAAACGCTTATAATGCTTAGAAAAGGACAGAGAAAACAGCCGGGGAGCAAAGGAGGAGAGACTGTGACAGAACTGGAAAAATGCCTGGCAGGAGAGTATTATGACTGCCATGACGAGGTATTTCTGAAAATGAAGGCGAAGGCAAGAAGGCTTCTGAAGGAATACCATGCCCTTTCATACGAGCAGAAGGAGGAAAAACGGGAAATCCTAAGCCAGCTTTTTCGCCGCATCGGCACAAATATCTCTGTGGGCCAGCCCTTTCTCTGTGATTACGGCTGCAATATTTCCCTGGGGGACAATGTCTCCATCAACATGAACTGCACCTTTGTGGACTGCAACCAGATCGAAATCGGCAGCAACGTGCTGATCGCCTCCAATGTGCAGCTTTACACGGCGGCGCATCCGGTGGAACTCTCCGAGCGGCTGACACCGGACTGGGATCCGCGGTCCGAAGAGTATTTCTGCCGGACCTTCGCCCGGCCCATCCGGATTGGCGACGGCTGCTGGCTGGGCGGCGGCGTCATCGTGCTGCCGGGCGTCACCATCGGCAGCGGATCCGTCATCGGCGCAGGAAGCATCGTGACAAAGGATATCCCCGCCAACTCGGTGGCCGTGGGGAATCCCTGCCGCGTGATACGGACAATCAATGAAAACAGCGATTAAGGCTGCTCTTAATTGCCGGGAACACATACATTCAATTGGAGACTAAAGCTCTTGATCTGAGAATTCCAGCGTCACCGCCTGCACCAGATCGGGATTCTCAATGCCTTCCGGGTCAAAATAATCCTCCAGGCGGCTGCTGCTCAGACCATTTTCATTGGTGTAGGAGAGAATCGCTATGGGAATTTCCGCATTCAGTTCGATTTTCTGAAACTCCTGCAGAAACGTCCAGGTTTTGGCCGGGAGTTCATGAGGCCAGGAGACAGGAGCGCTTTCGTAGGCGGCGGAGGAGCCTGAATCGCTGATATGAAATTCTATCGCGTAATCCTCCTTTAACTGCATGGTAAAAAGTCCTTCCAGGCATTTTCCGTCTTCTCCATCGGTCCAGCCGCGCATAATCCCGCCGCCGTCGATGCGCTCCCAGGCTTTATCCTCTCCCAGGCAGTATACATGGAAATTCATGCTTATGGCCTCCTTGGGGGCTTTGAAGACAAGAATCTGCGAATTTTGTCCGGAAAGTCCGAAAGCCTGAAGGAGGCTTTTATTTTCTTCAGACAGCTCGTATGGGGCAATCCCGTCCCGCGAAAGAGACGCAATCCCTTCCTGGTTCCGGGCGCAGGCCGAAAGCCCCAAAAGCAGAAATAAGCTGCACAGAATAGCTGTTTTTTTACGCATAAGCAATCCTCCCGCGTATGAAAATGTGGGACAACCATTTGCAATTTTATTATAGCAGTCCCACCGGGCCGGTTCAACAGGTATGAACAATTCCGGTGCAAAAAGTGAGTATTTCGGCCTAAAAAAGTTCGATAAATTCTTGGATTTTCCATATACAGAAAAAATTGCCGTGTATATACAAGGATCTGCGAAATTTTGGACATGGCGGACTGAAAATTTTCTATATGTACAATTCAGATACTATTTTCCGGAAAATGAGAGATTTCGGGCCTGCCAGCGCGCGTTTTTGGATATCAGGAAGAAAAAAATTTGCATATGTCCAAACGGTCTGCAAGTTCTGCAGTTCTGCAGTTTCGCGGCTTCAGCCCAATTTCCTATACTCCACGCTTCCCAGAAAATTTCCTAATGTCCACGGTTCGCGGAAAATTTCATGATTTTCAAATCAGAACGTCTGTGCTATAATCAGGAGCAGAGAACAGGGACTTGAAAGCCTCCCAAAAAAGAGAAAGGGAACAGAAAAAGCTTTCAGAGGAGGGACTTGAACAGATGGCGACCTGGAATTCCAGAGGCCTCCGCGGTTCCACGCTGGAGGAGCTTATCAACCGCACCAATGAAAAATACCGGGAGCAGGGCCTGGCCCTTATTCAAAAGGTTCCCACGCCCATTACGCCCATCCGGATCGATAAGGAACACCGGCATATTACGCTGGCATATTTTGACCAGAAGAGCACGGTGGATTATATCGGAGCCGTGCAGGGCATTCCCGTCTGCTTCGACGCCAAGGAATGTGACAGCGACACCTTCCCGCTCCAGAATATCCATGAGCACCAGGTGCGGTTCATGGAGGACTTTGAGCGGCAGGAGGGCGTCGCCTTTCTGATTCTTTTCTTTTCCCACCGGAACGAGCTCTATTACCTTTCTTATCAGAGAATGCGGGAATTTTGGGACAGGGCTGCGGCGGGAGGAAGGAAAAGCTTCCGGCACGAGGAGCTTTCGCCGGACTTTGTGCTGAATCCCCACGGCGGCTACCTGGTTCCCTACCTGGATGGGATACAGAAAATCATGAGAGGAGAGGAAGAAGGATTATGATAGCAGTATGGATTATCGCAGTAAGCTTTACGCTTGTCGGCGTTCTTTACAGCGCACCGAAATATTATAAAATTTTTACCTGCCGGAGCACAGCAGCTGGAAGAATCGTTGCGTCGAGAAGCAGCCTGGGCACGGAAACGAAAGGCGCCAGGGCAAAATATGAGTATTATGTGGATGGGATCCGTTATGAGGCAGATACAGGCTGGACGACCTTTGGCATCTTTTCCCGCGCGCGGGAATACAAGGTAAAGTACAATCCGAATAAACCGCAGGTTTCCTTTCTCAGCATGAGCGGCATATATCTTAACGCCATATTGGGAACTGTCTTCTGGCTGGCTGGAATCGGGGCGTTCCTGATAGGGATTTTCCTTTCGGCGGCTGGCTTTTAGGCAGGTTCTGGAAGAAAGAGCGGCAGAAGAAGTTAAAGCGGGCCTGTTCTTTCCTACTTAAGGGCAGGAATTTTTTTGCACATCTGCCTGCATCTGTGTTACAATACTGGATAGCATCGGTGCGCTAAGGGACGATACGTCCAAAAAAGGCTGGATTTTGCCGTTTCGGCTGGAGCAGGCAGGCGGGATGCTAAGGAGGAGCAGTCATATTATGAAAAATCAGAATCCGATCTTACATACGCCGGAGGGCGTGCGGGATATCTACGGGAGCGAGTTTGTGCAGAAATTTGAGCTGCAGCAGCTTCTCTACCGCGTGCTGGCCGGGCAGGGCTATCAGGGCATCGAGACGCCCACCTTTGAGTTCTTCGACGTATTTTCCAGGGAAGTGGGCACCGTCCCCTCCCGGGAGCTTTATAAATTTTTCGACAAGGAGGGCAATACCCTGGCGCTGCGGCCGGATATGACGCCGTCCATCGCCCGGGCCGTGTCCAAGTATTTCCATGACGAGACGCCCATCCGCCTCTGCTACATGGGGAATACCTTTATCAACTATGATAAATACCAGGGGCGCCTAAAAGAGACAACCCAGCTGGGCGCGGAGCTGATGGGAGAGGAGAGCGTGGAGGCGGATGTGGAGCTTTTGTCCGTGCTCATTGAGGCGCTGAAAGCCGCGGGCCTTCGGGAATTCCAGGTGAGCGTAGGCCAGGTGGAGTTCTTCAAGGCCCTCTTAAAAGAGGCTGGAATCGGAAGCGAGGCGGAGGAGAGCCTGCGCCGCCTGATCGCGGACAAGAACCGCTTTGCGGCGGAGGAGCTGCTGGCGGATTATGAGCTGGCGGGAGAGCTTCGGGAGGCCTTCCTGGAGATGACGACCCTTTCTGGCACCACGGAGGTGATTGAGCAGGCCCGGGCGCTCACAGCCAATGAGGAAGCCCTCCGCGCCCTGGCCCGCCTGGAGGCCATCTATGAGGGGCTGAAGGAAAAGGGCTGTGAAAGATATATCACCTTTGATCTGAGCATGCTCAGCAAGTACAATTACTATACGGGCATCGTGTTTCGCGCTTACTCCTACGGCTACGGAGAGCCGGTAGCCAAGGGCGGCCGCTACGATACCCTGCTTTCCCATTTCGGACGGCAGCTCCCTGCGGTGGGCTTCGCCATTGTGATCGATCAGCTGCAGCGGGCCCTCCGAAATGATGGCCTGCGAAAAGAAGCCTCCGGGCCGGACGGGAAGCGCTATCTGACCTTCGCCCTCACCAAGGGCCGCCTGGCGAAGAAGACCCTGGAGCTTCTGGAGCAGGTGGGCATCACCTGCGAGGAGATGAAGGATCCGGACAGCCGGAAGCTGATCTTTGTAAATGAAGAGCTGGGCCTTAAATTCTTCCTGGCCAAGGGGCCGGACGTGCCCACGTACGTGGAATACGGCGCAGCGGACATCGGCGTAGTCGGGAAGGATACCCTGGTGGAGGAAGGTCGGAAGATGTATGAGGTGCTGGATCTGGGCTTTGGAAAATGCCGGATGTGCGTCTGCGGGCCGGAATCCGCCCGGGAAAAGCTGGCGCACCAGGAGCAGATCCGCGTGGCCACCAAATACCCGGATATCGCCAAGGATTATTTCTATAACCAGAAGCACCAGACGGTGGAGATCATCAAACTGAACGGCTCCATCGAGCTGGCGCCCCTGGTGGGCCTGTCGGAGGTGATCGTGGATATCGTGGAGACAGGTTCGACCTTAAGGGAAAACGGCCTTCAGGTGCTGGAGGAAATCATGCCGCTGTCCGCGCGCATGGTGGTTAACCAGGTGAGCATGAAGATGGAGGCAGAGCGCATTACAGGGCTTATCCGAAAGCTCCGGGAGGCCCTCTCTTAAGCCTTCCCGGGCGGAAGGAGAGTCTGCAGGCGCTTGGGACGGATATGCTCAAAATGTGACAGACAGGAGAAGGATACATGCCTCGGAAACGACTGACTTATCTGGATATGGCCAAGGGGATCGGGATATTTCTCGTGATCCTGGGCCATATCGAATACATCCGGGAGGATACCCTGAAATGGATCTCTTCCTTTCACATGCCGCTCTTTTTTGTCATCGGCGGAATCCTGGCTTATGAAAAGCGGGAAGAAGGGCGTCCGCTTTTTTCCGCCCTGGCGGCGCGGGCCAGGGGAACGCTGGTTCCCTACGCCGCGTTTACCATTATGCTGCTGACTATGAACACACTGGAGCATTTTCTGGAGCCGGGGGCGCTCTCAGGGGCCCAGCTTGCAAGGCAGTATGTGGACGCCGCCACAGGCTACGGCATCCATATCCTGTGGTTCCTGCCCGCGTATTTTGCTGCGGGAGCCATTTTTTTGCTGCTTGAGAGAGGATTAAGACCCGTTTCCCGGAACCTGGCGGTACTGCTTCTGGCGGTGGGGGCCTATGGGGTGACGGTGATCTTCCGGCTGGATCAATATGCCGTAATGGATCTGTCTCTCATCGGCTTTGCGGGTATGGATCTTCTGATTACCCTGCTGCGGGGAATCCTGGCCATGCCCTTCCTGCTCATAGGCTGGTATCTGGGAGCCCTTTACGGGAGGCTGCCCCGGAAGGCCTTTCCAGTCCTTGCCCTGCTTCTGATTCCGGGCGGCATTCTGGCTCTTCATTTATCGGTCTTCGATCTTCACTATCTGTATGTGGAGCCCTGGCATTACCTGGCGGCCTTTCTGTCCTGCGCCGGGCTTACCGCCCTTATGCGGGCGCTTCCGGCGATCCGGCCTCTGGCCTGGCTTGGACGGAACTCTCTTGTGATTATGTGTACACACGCCGCGTTTTTCGTGGTATACTATGTATCATTGGGAATGTTTTTTATCGACAACCGGATCCCTCTGCCCCAGCCCGTCTTTAACCTGGGCGTGGCCGTGCTGGTCTGCGCGGCGGAGATCCCGGTCGTCTTAATTTTTAACCGATATTTTGGCTATCTGCTTGGGAGGAAATCATGAGAGTCATCACACTGGACGAGAGCAGCAGACGAAACCTGCTGGACGAGCTGTTAAAACGAAGCCCCAACCACTATGGGGAGTACGCGGACCGCGTGAACGCGATTATTGAGGATGTGAAAAAGGACGGAGATCCGGCGCTTTTTTCCTATACGGAACGCTTCGACGGCGTGAAAATCGACGCCGGTTCCATCCGGGTCACAAAGGAGGAGATCGACGAGGCCTACCGCCTCGTGGATCCGGCGCTTCTTGATGTCATCCGAAAGGCCCTTGCGAATATCCGCAGCTACCACGAGAAGCAGAAGCGTTACAGCTGGTTCGACAGCAGGCCGGACGGCACCCTTTTGGGCCAGAAGATCAGCGCTCTTGCCTCCTGCGGCGTCTATGTGCCGGGAGGAAAGGCTGTGTATCCTTCCTCCGTGCTGATGAATATTGTGCCGGCGAAGGTGGCGGGCGTGGAGCGCATCGTCATGACGACGCCGCCGGGAAAGGATGGCAAAGTCTGCGCCAATACGCTGGTGGCCGCCTGCGAGGCGGGAGCGGATGCGATCTACAAGGTGGGCGGCGCCCAGGCTGTCGCCGCGCTGGCCTACGGGACGGAGAGCATTCCGAAGGTGGACAAGATCGTAGGCCCCGGAAATATCTATGTGGCCCTTGCCAAGAAGGCGGTCTATGGCTTCGTGAGCATTGACTCCATCGCCGGGCCCAGCGAGATTCTCGTCCTGGCGGATGAGACGGCCAATCCCCGGTACGTGGCGGCGGATCTGTTAAGCCAGGCGGAGCACGACGAGATGGCCTCCGCCATCCTGGTGACCACCAGCCGGGAGCTGGCGGATAAGGTACAGCTGGAGATCGACGGCTTCTTAAAAACCCTTTCCCGAAGAGAGATTCTGGAGAAATCCCTGGCGGATTACGGCTATATCCTCATCGCAGAGAACCTGGAGGAAGCCATCGAAGCGGCCAACGAGATTGCCTCCGAGCATCTGGAGATCGTCACCCGGGATCCCTTCCAGGTCATGACGAAGATCCGCAACGCCGGGGCTATCTTTATCGGGGAATACGCCAGCGAGCCCCTGGGAGATTATTTCGCGGGGCCGAACCATGTGCTTCCCACCAACGGGACGGCGAAATTCTTCTCCCCCTTAAGCGTAGACGATTTTATCAAGAAATCCAGCATCGTGTACTACTCCAGGGAGGCCCTGGAGGCGGCGCATGAGGATATCGAGACCTTCGCGAAGGCGGAAGGGCTGACGGCCCACGCCAATTCCATCGCGGTACGGTTTGAAAAGAAGGACGAGTAAAAAAGGAGGACTGGCATGGAGCGCACTGCGGAAATCACCAGAACCACAAAGGAGACGGATATCCGGATAAGCCTGAATCTGGACGGCAGCGGGAAGGCGGAGATCTCCACCGGAATCGGATTTTTTGATCATATGCTGAACGGCTTTGCCCGCCACGGGCTTTTTGATTTGACTTGCCAGGTCAAGGGCGATCTGGAGGTAGACTGCCACCATACCATCGAAGATACCGGCATCGTGCTGGGAAGCGCCATCCGGGAGGCGGTGGGAGACAAGAAGGGCATCGTCCGCTATGGAACCTGTATCCTTCCCATGGACGAGTCCCTGGTACTCTGCTCCCTGGATCTGTCCGGCCGGCCCTATTATGTCTCGGACGTGGAATTTCCCACGGAGCGGGTAGGGGAGATGGACACCCAGATGGCAAAGGAGTTTTTCTACGCGGTCTCCTACAGCGCGGGCATGAACCTGCATTTTAAGATGCTCTCGGGCGGGAACAGCCATCACATGATGGAGGGCATGTTCAAGGCCTTTGCCAAGGCGCTTGCCATGGCCGTGGCCAGGGATCCGAGAATTACGGACGTACTATCGACGAAAGGAAGTCTTTGAATATGAGTGAACGAAACATCGCGGTGATCCGGCTGCTGGCCGGAAAGGAAAAGGATGAGGGGCGGGAACCGGCGATTCTGGCCCGGTATTACAGCGACAACGGGGCAGACGAGATCCTGGTCTTCGATCTCTCGGATACGGATGCGGATCACGAGCGATCCTTAGGCGCCCTGAAGGAGATCTGCCGGGCGGCGGAGGCGCCTGTGAAGGCGGGCGGCCGCATCCGCAGGCTGGAGGATGTGAAGAAATATCTCTATGCGGGCTGCGCCAAAGCCATCCTGAATTATGCGAGACAGGACAATATCGATCTGACCGAGGAGGCCTCCAAGCGCTTCGGAAAGGACAGGATCGCGGCCTCCGTGGACAGCTCCGACGTGGTAAGCGCCCCGGCGGCCCTGGTGGAGGAGTATGTAAGCGAGCTCATCTATGTGAACGAGCTTCGTCCCTTTGAGGAGAAGCTCCACCCCCTGGACTGCAACATGGAGTGGTCCGAGTTCAAGCTGGGGCCGGACGGACTGGTGCCCGTAGTGGTGCAGGACTACCGGACGGACGAGGTGCTGATGGCCGCCTACATGAACGAGGAAGCCTTCCAGAAGACCATTGAGACCGGAAAGATGACTTATTGGAGCAGAAGCCGCCAGGAGCTTTGGGTCAAGGGCCTGACCAGCGGCCACTTCCAGTATGTCAAGGAGCTGGTGGTGGACTGCGATCTGGACACGATCCTGGCGAAGGTATCCCAGACCGGAGCGGCCTGCCATACAGGCAACAAATCCTGCTTCTTCCACGAGATCGCGAAGACGGATTATAAGAATACCAATCCCTTAAAGGTGTTCGAGCAGGTCTACCAGGTGATCGCGGACCGCAAGGCCCATCCGAAGGAGGGATCCTACACCAACTACCTGTTCGAGAAGGGCATCGACAAGATCCTGAAAAAGGTGGGAGAGGAGGCCACGGAGCTTGTGATCGCGGCCAAGAACCCGGATCCGGAGGAAATCAAATACGAGATGTCGGATCTTCTCTACCACGCCATGGTGCTGATGGTGGAGCGGGGCGTGACCTGGGAGGATATCACGGCGGAGCTGGCCAACCGCTGACCGAACGCTGACCGAACGCTGGTGGGGAAAGGCTCTGCCACGCCTGCCACATGGAAAGGTTCTGCCGCGCCCGCCTGTCTCATAGGTATAGAGTAAAGGGACAGTTAAGGCGGTGGAACTGCTATGGCAAAGACGGAGAGGCAGGGGGGCCGGTACCGGAAGATGCTTCTGGAACAGCAGGGACAGGCGCCGCAGGAGGAAGAGCCTTCTGCCGGCTGGGTCTTCTTCCGGATCCGGTTTTACACCTGCATCTGCCTTTTTGTGGCCTATGTGATCCTGGATTACACCAAGGCCTCCGTGGTCTCTGTGGACAGCAGCCGGATTTACGCGGAAATTGAGCGGGATCTGGCCGAAGACTTTGATCTGGAGGAGGCCTGGTCGAAGGCCGTGGAGTCCGTCCGGATATCCGGCGCGGAGGATGAGGAGAACGAGCGGGAGACGGAAGAACCGGAAACAGAAGAACCGGAAATGGAAGAACCAGAAACAGATCAACCGGGAACAGAAGAAGATCTTCCCGTCACCTGACAAAATGAAAAAGTGAGAATGACCAAAAGATGAGACAGACTGTTCGATTTGCGTTTTATAA
>CALWQJ010000046.1 GCA_944383645.1 uncultured Merdimonas sp. | reverse complement strand
CTGGAGAGAGCGGCCCTGAATCTGAAAAATGGAAGCCGGATAGAAGCGCAGGCGGCCGTGGAGGAGAAAGCCTCTGGAGACGGTGTTAAATACAGGGTTCTCTGGGAAAGCGTTGTAAATACGGAGGAAATCGAAAGCGTCTCCCTGAATGATTCCGTTATTTCCCTGTAAAAAGCAGGTAAAAACAGATTGTGAAAAGAATATCAAACATCAGACACTTTGTATGATTGCCGGATTGCGGGACGTGCCATATAATGAACGCATAGTAGATGAGACAAGTCCACAAGGGCTTGTTAAATAATCTACAGAAACGATGGCTGTCCGAAAAGCGCGGACGCCCGCAATGAAAGGAGATATTTCGAAATGGGATTCAAATCTGACATTGAGATCGCACAGGAAACAGAGATGCTGCCGATTACGCAGATTGCGGAGAAGGCGGGAATTGACGACAAGTATCTGGAGCAGTACGGAAAGTACAAAGCAAAGATCGACTACAATCTTTTGAAGGAGACCAATGCTGAGGACGGCAAGCTGATTCTGGTTACTGCTATCAACCCGACTCCCGCAGGAGAAGGAAAGACTACCACATCTGTAGGACTGGCAGATGGACTTCAGAAGATTGGCAAGAAGGTTATGGTAGCTCTCCGCGAGCCGTCTCTGGGACCTGTATTTGGTGTAAAGGGCGGAGCTGCCGGCGGCGGATACGCGCAGGTAGTGCCCATGGAGGATATCAACCTTCATTTCACCGGCGATTTCCATGCAATCGGAGCAGCCAACAACCTGCTGGCAGCCATGATTGACAACCATATTTTCCAGGGCAACGCTCTGAACATCGATCCGAGAAAGATCACCTGGAGAAGATGCGTGGACATGAATGACCGTCAGCTTCGTAACGTAGTGGATGGCCTTGGCGGAAAGACCAATGGAATGCCCAGAGAGGATGGCTATGACATCACCGTAGCATCTGAGATTATGGCAGTTCTGTGTCTGGCAAGCGACATCACGGACCTGAAGGAGAGACTGGCGAGAATCATCGTAGGCTATACATACGGAAAGGCTTCCGAGCAGAAGCCTGTAACGGCCGGCGATCTGAACGCACAGGGCGCTATGGCGGCTCTTCTGAAGGATGCCCTGAAGCCGAACCTGGTACAGACTCTGGAGCATACACCGGCTATCGTTCACGGCGGACCTTTCGCGAACATCGCTCACGGCTGCAACTCCGTAACGGCTACAAGAATGGCCCTGAAGCTGGCTGATTACACCGTTACCGAGGCAGGCTTCGGCGCAGACCTGGGAGCAGAGAAGTTCCTGGATATCAAGTGCCGTATGGCGGGCCTGAAGCCCAATGCAGTTGTCATCGTAGCGACCGTACGTGCTCTGAAGTATAACGGCGGCGTTCCGAAGGCTGAGCTGAACAACGAAAATCTGGAGGCTCTGGAGAAAGGACTTCCGAACCTTCTGAAGCATGTAAGCAATATCACCAACGTATATAAGCTGCCCTGCGTAGTAGCCATCAACGAGTTCCCGACCGATACTCAGGCTGAGGTTGAGCTGGTAGAGAAGAAGTGCAAGGAGCTTGGCGTAAACGTAGTTCTGTCCCAGGTATGGGCAAAAGGCGGCGAAGGCGGCGTGAAGCTGGCTGAAGAGGTCGTACGTCTCTGCGAGCAGCCCAACGACAGCTTCTCCTTCTCCTATGAGCTGGAGGGAAGCATCGAGGATAAGCTGAACCAGATCGTACAGAAGATCTACGGCGGCAAGAGAGTTGTCCTGACAGCGAACGCTCAGAAGCAGGCGAAGGAGCTGGAAGCGCTCGGATTTGGCAACTGCCCGATCTGCGTAGCAAAGACCCAGTACAGCCTGACCGACGACGAGAAGAAGCTGGGCGCGCCGACCGATTTCGAGGTAACGGTACGCAACCTGAAGATTTCCGCAGGCGCAGGCTTTATCGTAGCCCTGACCGGCGAGATCATGACCATGCCTGGTCTGCCCAAGGTACCGGCTGCAGAGAGAATCGATGTAGACGAGACTGGAAAGATCAGCGGACTGTTCTAAGCCATAGATAAGGTTATCCATTATAAACTTTCATAACACCACAGACGGGAAGGACCGGTTGGCCCTTCCTGCCTGCATGTAAAAAAGAAAATAAGAAAGAAAATAAAAGAGAGAGGATTAAGACAATGGGATTTTCAACCAGCAGATGCGATGAGTTTGTAGAGGTACTGGCTTCCAAGGCTCCCGTTCCCGGAGGCGGCGGAGCGTCCGCACTGGTAGCGGCTGTAGGTACGGCTCTTGGAAATATGGTAGGCAGTCTGACCGTAGGCAAGAAGAAGTACGCGGACGTGGAAGAGGAGATGTATCAGCTCAAGGAGAAGGCCACGGCTCTTCAAAAGGAGTTCCTGCGGCTGGTAGAGCGCGACGCAGAGGTGTTCGAGCCCCTGTCCAAAGCTTACGGCATGCCCAGGGAGACAGAGGAGGAGAAGGCGGAGAAGGCCCGCGTGATGGCGATTGTCCTGAAAGACGCCTGCTCTGTGCCGATGGAAATCATGGAGAAATGCTGCGAGGCCCTCGATCTCATCGTAGAATTTGCTGCAAAGGGTTCCGCCCTTGCCATCAGCGACGCCGGCGTAGGCGCGGTGTTCTGCAAGGCGGCCCTCCAGGGCGCGTCCCTCAATGTGTTTATCAATACCAAGTCCATGGCGGATAAGGAATATGCTGCCGAGCTGAACGCGAAGGCAGACGCGATGCTGGAAAAATATACGAAGATTGCGGACGAAATCTTTGAGAGCGTAGAGGCAAGACTGCGTTAGAAGATTGCGCCGGACGAAAAATTCTGGTAAAATAGCAGTTAGCGAAAGGCTGACGTAAGACCGGCCCTGAAAGACAGGTTTGGCCCTGCGGGAGGCCGCAAATATGTAAATCGTGAAAGGAAACCGTAAAACCATGGCAAAACAGTTATTAGGAAAAGAAGTAACCGCCGCTCTGAACGAGCGCATCAAAGCCGATGTGGCTGCCCTGAAGGAAAAGGGCGTGAATCCGACCCTGGGAATCATCCGCGTGGGCGAAAGACCGGACGACCTGTCCTATGAGAGAGGCGCGACCAAGCGCTGCGAGACCCTTGGCGTAGAGTACAAAAAGTATCTTCTGCCGGAGGATGTCAGCCAGGACGAGCTCCTGAAGGTCATCGACGAGGTGAACAAGGATGACAATATCCACGGCGTCCTGATGTTCCGTCCGCTGCCCAAGCATATCAACCAGAGCGTGGTAGAAAACGCCCTGTCTGCGGAGAAAGATGTAGACTGCCAGACAGACGCTTCCCTTGGCGGCGTATTTACCGGAAAGCAGATTGGCTTCCCGCCCTGTACGCCTCAGGCCTGCATGGAGATTCTGGATCACTACGGAATCGACTGCACAGGCAAGAAGGCGGTCGTCATCGGAAGAAGCCTCGTAGTAGGAAAGCCGGCTGCCATGATGCTGATCAAGAAGAACGCCACTGTGACCGTATGCCATACGAGAACGAAGGACATGCCCAGCGTAACCCGCGAGGCAGAGATCCTGATCGTGGCTGCAGGCCGCGCAGGCGTGGTAGGCAAGGATTATGTAGCTCCCGGCCAGATCGTGATCGATGTGGGAATCAACGTAAATGCGGAAGGCAAGCTCTGCGGTGACGTGGCTTATGACGAGGTAGAGCCGATTGTGGAAGCCATCACTCCCGTGCCGGGTGGCGTGGGAAGCGTGACCACCTCCGTGCTGGTAGGCCATGTGGTAGAGGCTGCCAAGAGAAAGTTTGCGTAAAGATCCTGTGGCAGGATTAGCG
This sequence comes from uncultured Merdimonas sp., assembly GCA_944383645.1. Lineage (GTDB taxonomy): Bacteria > Bacillota > Clostridia > Lachnospirales > Lachnospiraceae > Laedolimicola. Next base: position 17,556 of record CALWQJ010000046.1, on the reverse strand, counting down.
TCGGTGTACAAGAAAACCGTATTATCCCTTAGTACGCCAACGCTAAGAATTGTTCGGAACCTATAAAATATAGAAAAGGCCGGGGAAGAAGAGCGGACAGCGAAGGCTGTCCGGGCCTCTTCCCCGGCTTTTGCTTGTGGGAAAGCTTATAAAAGGCTCAATCAATAAAAGTAATTGCGGCTGTTAAAGTGTAATAGCCATCTGGATCGACAGAGCTGTCAACGTTGACAAGCTTAAAAACAATGTTCCCCGCCTGCTGTGGGTCTTTAACAGCAAATGTAAACTCGTACAAATAAGGGCTTTCCCCTTCTTTTTTGTATTCGCGGCCTGAATCGGGAAGATATATTCTGCTTTCGACAAGCTCCAGGTTTTCGTCAACCTCTTCTGCAGTCCACTTTAATATCGATGCACATTGCGGCAGAACAATGATTACAGAGTCGGATGTGTTTTCAAGACGAATCTCAAGTATTTCCTCTGGGTTGGTATCACGGTTTTTTACTTGAGTTAGGTAAGGCTCTCCGTTGACAGTAATATAATCGGCCTCAGGATATCCGTCTTCTTTGAGGGGAAAGGTGGACGCTGAATTGCTGCCGCTGGCTTCGGTTTTTGAATCAGGCTCACTTAATTCTCCGGAAAAACAGGAACAAAGCATCGCGCAGATACTCATCCATGTTGAAACAGCAACGATTTTTTTCCACATACGAATTTCCCTCCTGTTAAAAATACGATTTCTGATATCCGTATCAAGCATTATTTCCCAAACACTTCTTTTGCCTGCCACATATTCTTGATAATCGGCACCTTGAAGGGACAGCGCGTTTCGCAGGCGCCGCACTCGATACATTCGCCGGCATGGTGGGGCAGAAGCGCATAGTGTTCCCGCACGGTTTCGGGGATTGTGCCCTGGGCCTTTGCCAGATTCAGAAATTTGGTGACGGAGGCCACATCGATCTGCTTGGGGCAGGGGGCGCAGTGGCTGCAGTACATGCAGTGGCCCTCCCAGCTGATATTGGGGAAGGCGGCGAAGGCGGAAGCGTAGTCCTTTTCTTCGTCGGAGGCTTCTTCATAGGCGGCGCTTTCCCGAAGCTGCTCCACAGAATGGGCTCCGGCCAGGACGCAGGCCACGCCGGGGCGGGTCAGGGCGTAGTGGAGGCACTGGCAGGCGGTCAGGGCTTTTCCGGCAGGAGACAGGGAGGCGTCCAGCAGGTCGCCGCCGCCAAAAGCCTTCATGACGGTGATTCCCACGCCCAGCCTCTGACAGACCTCATAGAGCTCCTGACGCTCCGGATCCATGTTGACGAGATGCTTTTCATAATTTTTCTCATTCCAGAGCTCTTCCACGTCCTCGCCGGCCGGCTGCAGGTCGTAACAGGGATTGACGCTGAACATGAGTACCTCGATGGCGCCGCTTCGGACAGCGGCCAGGGCGGCCTGCGGATTATGGCTGCTAAGACCGATGTGGCGGATGACGCCGGAGGCCTTCAGTTCTTTGGCGTATTGGAGGACGGGCCCCTCCTCGATGATCTTCCAGTCCGCCAGGGAATCGCAGTAGTGGATCATGCCCACGTCGATGTAATCTGTCTGGAGCAGGGACAGCATTTCCTCCATGCCGGCCTTCACTTCGTCAATCTTGCGGGTGCGCATATACTGCCCGTTTTTCCAGACGGAGCACAGGTGGGACTGGATATAAAATTTTTTCCGGCGGCCTTGGAGGGCCTGGCCTACGCTGGCCCGCACCTTCGGGTCGGAGGTGTACAGGTCGAAATAGTTAATTCCCAGTTCTTCCGCCGCGTCGAAAAGACGCATGGCGTTTCTGCAATCATCCTCTGAAAAGCCCTCGCAACCCATGCCGATCTCGCTGACCAGCATTCCGGTACTGCCAAGTTCACGGTATTCCATAGAGATCCTCTCCTTTTCGAATAGAACTTACCTGGAGCTGGCAGGGCGAGTGTGTCTCTGCCAGCCTGCGGTACATTGCTGCTAAACTTTATTATAATAGGAGCGGGAAGTGGAAACAAGAAAAAGGCAGATTTTTTAAATCCTTTTTCTTGATTTTGGCGTTATAGTATATGTAAGACGTTACCATTCACAGCCGATTCAGACATGACAACAGATGTATCGTGCTCGCACGTAATCCTCTGTTGTCATGTCTGAATCAGGACTGTGAAGCAGTCACCCCACCCACATAAGCAGTCTTAGCTCCGTAAGGAGCGGGACTGGAGCCTCGAAGAGGCGACGAGTGCGCATGTGGGTGGGGTGGCTGTGAATGGTAATTGTAAGACAGCTGCGCCAGGAGGATGGGGCCATCCGGCTGCTTTGCTGTTTTAGAGGATACCAGGAGAGGAACAGGACATGAAGGACGGACGCGCCAGGGAAGAATGGAAGGACAGTGAGCTCACAGCCCGGATCCAGAGAGGAGAGACGGAATATCTGGATCTGCTGATTGAGCGGCATTATGACGGGATTTTCCGGTTCTGCCTGTGTAAGACGGGAGACAGGGAGGCGGCCTACGACTGCGCGCAGGAAACCTTTCTCCACCTTCTGCGGTATCTGGAGGCTTACACAGAGCAGAAAAAATTCAAGGCCTGGCTGTACCGGATTGCCTCCAATGTCTGCATGGACTATTTTCGGAAGGAGGCCCGGGCGCCTGCGGGAGAGGAAGCGCTGGAGACTCTGTGGAAGGAGGACGCGGGCTTTGAGCAGATCGAGCACAGGGAGTTTGTGGGGACCGCGCTGAACCAGCTTTCGGAAAACCAGAGAGAGACCATTGTATTGTACTTTTTCCACGGCTTTAAGCTGCGGGAGATCGCGGAGATTACGGACGCGAAGATGTCCACGGTGAAATCCAGATTCCGCCAGGGTATGGAGAAGCTGAAGGCTTATATGGAAAAGGAATCTGGGGAAAGGAGGGAGCAGGACAGATGAAAAGAAGAAAGGACAGGGAAATGGAAAGGCAGATCCGTTCCATCCTTAATCAAGCGGAGATGGAGGAAGGAGACTGGGGGCGCCCGGAGGAGGGGCGGAAGCAGGAGACGCTGGCTTTTCTGCGGGCACAGAGAAGAAAAATAAGACTCCGGCCAAGAAAAAGCTTTGCGGAGAGGCTTTTGGACCAGGCCTCCTGGCTGTCCCCGGGAGTCTGGCTTGGACAGCTGGCGGTACCGGTGCTTTTCTGTCTGCTGCTTGGAAATGAGGGACTTGAAAAGCGGGATACCCTTCTGGTTCTTTCGGCCTGCGCGCCGCTTCCCGGCGTCATCGGCCTTATAGAGCTTCTCAGGAGCTGGCAGAGCGGCATGTGGGAGCTGGAGGAGGCCTGCCGCTATCATCTGCAGCAGATCCAGGGCATGCGCCTTCTGGTGCTTGGAATCGCGGACAGCGCCGGGACGGCCGTGGTCTTCGCGGCGGGCCTGTTAAATGGTTACAGGGCCGGGATGCTTTTGCTGTTTTTCCTGTTCCCGCTGTTGGTGTCAGACAGTGTCTTCCTGCTGCTGGCAGGGGTTTTCCGGCGGGGGGCAAAAGGACTGGTGCCGGTGCTTGCGGGCCTTGGGATGGGGATTTTCTGGATTTATCAGGCCTCCTGGCTTCTGGACGTGCTGGACATGCTGCATGTGCTGGAGAGCTGCAGGTCTTTACCGGTCCTGGCGGCCCTTCTTTTCGGCAGCCTTGGCCTTTTGGCCTTCGCCTGCGCGCGGTTTTTAAATGAGACAGGTAAGGAGGAACAGAGATTATGGAATTGTGCATAGACCGGCTGACGAAGCAGTATGGACATAAGCTGGCGGTGGACCGGGTGGATCTGGAGCTTCACCGCGGGGTGTACGGGCTTCTGGGGGCCAACGGGGCGGGAAAGACCACGCTCATGCGGATGCTCTGCGGGATTCTCACGCCTACCTCCGGGGAGATACGCTGGGGAGGCCGGGAGATAGGCTCCCTGGGAGAGGAGTACCGGAGCCTTCTTGGGTATCTGCCCCAGGATTTCGGTTATTATCCGGAGTTTACGGCAGAGAAATTCCTGCTTTATCTGGCGGCCCTGAAAGGCCTTGGAAAGGTGCAGGCAGGGCAGAAGATGCTGGAGCTTCTGGACCTGGTGGGCCTTTCAGAGGAAAGGAAGCATAAGATCCGGACCTTTTCCGGCGGCATGAAGCAGAGGCTTGGCATCGCCCAGGCGCTTCTAAATGATCCGGAAATCCTGATTCTGGATGAGCCCACAGCCGGTCTGGATCCAAAGGAGCGGGTGCGCTTTCGGAATCTGATAAGCGCCTGCGCCAGAGACCGGATCGTGCTTTTGTCTACCCATATCGTGTCGGATGTGGAGTATATCGCGGGTGAGATCCTGATCATGAAGGAGGGAAGGCTCATTCACAGAGGAGCTCCCGATGCGATCACCCATGAGATAGACGGGAAGGTCTGGGAGTGCAGGGTGGATCCCGCACGGGCGGAGGAGCTCTGCAGCCGGTACAACGTGGGGAATTTAAAAAACGTGGGGAATAAGACGATTTTGCGAATCATCAAAGATGAGAAGCCGATGGAGGAGGCAGTGCCTGCAGAGGCGTCCCTTGAGGATCTGTATCTTTACTATTTTCAGGAGGAAAGGCGGTGACAGGATATGCTGCGGCTGACAGGCTATGAGCTTGGGAAAATACTGAAGCGGAAAATCGTCTTCGCGGCCTTCGCCCTGCTGGCGGTGCTGGGCGGGATGCTTTATCTGGGGGACGGCCCTCAGAGCGTCATCTCCAGGCTGCCGGACGGCACCTATATCGGCGGGGCGGAGGCCGTCGCCTATGACAAGGGGATAGCAGAAAAGTATGAGGGGATCCTGACGGAGGAAAAGGTCCAGGACATTCTTAAGACCTACGCGCCGGGCGCTCCGGACGGAGGCTTCTGGACCATCAACAGCATCTACAACGCGATTCAGGACAGCTTCGGAAATATAGATGGAAGCTATAACGGGCTTACGGTGGAGGAGGCTTTTCCGGATTACCGGGGAGAAGAGCCGCTGCGGCTGGGCTATACGGACGGCTATGCCGGTTTTATCATGATGGGCTGCTATATGATGATGACTCTGGGCTTTGTGCTGATCATTGCCCTGTCTCCTGTGTTTTCCGACGAATACGCCAAAAGGACGGACGCGCTGATCCTGACGGCCCGCTATGGGAAAAACCGCTGCGGCTGGGCCAAGATTCTGGCAGCCTTCCTCTTTGCCCTTCTGGCGGCGGCAGCCTGCGTGCTGGTGATGCTTCTTTTGTTTCTGGAGGGCTTTGGCTTTACGGGAGGGGAGAGCAGTATTCAGATCAATCACTGGGATCTTTTAAAGGGAGTGCCGTACTTTATGAGCTGCCTGGAGGCTGCGGGAAGCTGCATCCTTCTGTGGCTGGCGGGAACACTGCTTCTGACCGCGGGAACGCTGATCCTTTCGGCTCTGCTGCGGACGCCCTTTTTGACCCTGACGGCGGCCCTGGTCTTATACGTGCTGCCCGCTTTGGGCTCTTTGGTCCATATTCCAAGAGAGGTTCTGGCACTGACGCCCTTCTGGTGCTTTCTGTCGGAATGGACGCTGACATTCCCGAAGCTCCTTGGCGGGAAGCTTTCCTATATCTGGCTTCCGGCTCTTTTGGCAGCGGTTCTGATCCCGTTTGTCTTCTGGGCGGGACAGAGGATTTTCGCCCGGCATCAGGCGGCCTGAGCTGGCCTGAATGGACCATAAAATATAATCTTTTACCGGAAAATTCATACATTGACTTTCTCTCAAACTTCTCGTACACTATGTAGGAAGGGAGAGGGACGCATGAAGCTTAGTACATCAATTCTTGCACACAGACTGAAATCAAAATTCACGATTCAGAATAAAAAGGCCCTGTCGGATGAGCTCCATCTGGAGCGGGTCCTCTACTACTGCGACGGGGACGAGATGCAGGATCACAGGATCTATATCTGCACCCGGGATCAGGTGTCGGAGCAGGATCTGATCGTGCCGGAAAAGGCGGTTCTGTTCTCGATCGGGAAAATACGGACAAGAAATACGGGGAAAAACGGACAGGTATTCCAGCTGGTGGACGATACCTCTCCGTTTTTGCTGTTTAATGAGATTCAGAGAATCTTTGATTATTATGAAAAATGGGACGACCGCCTCTATGAGCTGGCGAACCAGGAGGGGAGCATTCAGGAGATGCTGGATGAAAGCTTCCGGGTCTTCCATAATCCTATTATCGTACACACGGCGGATTATTTCGTGATTGGCTATTCCAGCATCATCGATACGCGGCCGGAGCTGTCGGGACTGGTGGATCCGGACGCCATCTTTGAGCGGAATCAGGAGAGCCGGGAGGGCAGAAGGCAGCCGGATCTGACGAAGAAGAAGGGAGCCTTCTTTTATCCGGATTTTATCACGGGCACGCGGAGCCTCTGCGTGAACCTGTTTGAGCACGAACATTATGCCTACCGGATGCTGATGGTGGAAAGCAGCAGCCGGTTTGACGCCTGCGACGGGGCGCTTCTGGAACACCTGGGAGAATATGTCAGTCTGGCTTTGTCGAAGCAGACGGTGCTGCAGGCGGATATGGGATACCGGCTGGATCGGATTTTCTCCGACATTCTGTCGGGGCCGGAGCAGGATCCGGAGCTGGTGGAACAGTGGTTTTCGGAATTTGGCTGGCTGGCGGCCCATCGGTATTTCTGCATCAATCTGAAGGTGGCGGCCCTGGATCTGGAAAATATGACGGTACGCTTCGTCTGCAGCCATGTGGAGAAGCTGCTGCCCCAGTCCTGCGCCTTCCAGTACCAGCAGCAGATCGTGATTTTCGTGAATCTGACCCGGTTTGGCGGGGACGCGGAGGATGTGAAGGATAAGATTATTTATTTCCTGCGGGACAGCTTCCTGAAGGCAGGCTTCAGCAATGAGTTTACGGGCTTTTCCCATATCCGGGATTATTACCGGCAGGCGGCGGTGGCTCTGGATGTGGGAAGCCGCAGGGAGCCCTACAAATGGATCCACCGTTTCGAGGAGGTGGCTCTTGATTATATGCTGGAGCAGGGGCGGGGAGAGTTTCCGGGAGAACTGGTCTGCTCCCGGCGGATCCTGGAGCTCCGGGATTTCGACGCCCTGCACCATACCGATTATTACCATACCCTGAAATGCTATGTGCAGAACCAGCTGAACGCGGTGCAGACGGCGAAGCAGCTTTTCATCCACCGCAGCACCTTCCTGTACCGGATGGAAAAGATCGGTGAGATCGTGGATCTGGATCTGAACGACTACGACACTCTCCTCTATGTGATGATGACCTTCCGGATCCTGGAGCAGGACGGGGAGGACAGGCGGCACGAGGAGCAGTAGGGGCCAGATTCGGGGAAATAGGCGGCTGCGGGAGAAAAATGTGGGAGAATACCGCGGAAAATGCAGGGCCGCAACTGCCGGTTGACACGTTTGGAAGGCTCTCTTGGTAGCCTGCGCCTGGAAATTCTGCTATGCTCTGCCTGAGAAGAGAAATTAATTTCCAAAGCATATGAGGAGGAGACAGTATGATCTTAGGTGAAAAAATCGCAGTATTAAGGAAGCAGAATGGCTGGTCCCAGGAGGACCTGGCGGAACAGCTTCAGATTTCCAGGCAGTCTGTGTCAAAATGGGAGAGCGGAGCCTCGATTCCTGACCTGGACCGCATTGTGAAGCTGAGTGCCCTGTTTGGTGTGAGCACGGATTACCTGTTAAAGGATGAGATACAGGATGTGGCCTGGTCGGAGACGGATGAGCCGGCAGAAGGAGCGTCCAGAAGGGTGGGCCTGGAAGAGGCGAACGCTTACATGGATCTTTGCCGGGAGACCTCTGTGTGGTTCGCCGGGGGCGTGGCTCTGTGTATTCTGTCCCCCATCGCAGTCATTCTTCTGACCGTGCTTGCAGGAACAGAGAGGATTTCCCTGGCGCCGGAAGCGGCGGGAATCGCAGGCGTTGTCGTTCTGCTGATCATGATTGCCGCAGCCGTGGCGGTATTCGTGCAGAACGGTATGCGGCTGTCCCGGTACGAGTATCTGGAAAAAGAGGATTTTGTCCTGGAATACGGGGTGCAGGGGATTGTGGAGAAGAGAAAAGAGGATTTTTCAGGAAGCTTTCGTTTCTATGTCACAATCGGAGTTGTGCTGTGCATTCTGTCCGTACTGCCTGTGCTGGCCTCTGAACTCCTGGAGCTTGGCGCGCTGGCAGGTTCCCTGTCTGTGTGCGTTCTGCTGGTTGTCGTGGCCTGCGCGGTATGGCTCTTTGTGCGCGGCGGCTGCATCCAGGGAAGCTTTGACAAGCTTTTGCAGGAAGGCGACTATACGGCGGAGAAAAAGGCGGCGAACCGGGTGCTGGGCGTTTTTCAGGGAGCTTACTGGTGCGTGGCCACAGCGATCTATCTTTTTATCAGCTTTACCCGGAATAACTGGGACAGCTCCTGGGTGATCTGGCCGGTGGCGGGCGTCCTGTTTGCGGCGGTGTTTGGGATTCTGGAGACGCTGGTGAAGAAAAAGTAAAAGAATGAGTAAAAGAAAGAGAAAATCGGAGGGAGTCCTGATTGACAATGGCATATCTTTGTGATATGATTTTGATATCAAAAAGAGGAGGGCTTTGCAATGCAGGAAAAAGTACTAAACATAAAAAAGAACGGACTGGCGATGCTGCTTTTGATTCTGCTGCTCTACGCGGCGGGAATCGGGATCCTGGTAGCGGGAGGCGTGATGGCAGATGAGGGCGTTCTGATGCCCCTGGCAGTGCTGATGATTGTGCTGGGATGTCTCTGGACGGCTCTGGGCTGGATCCCCTTATGCGGACTGAAGATTCTGAAGCCCCAGGAGGCCCTGGTGCTGACCCTGTTTGGAAAGTATGTGGGAACTCTGAAGGAGGAAGGCTATTATTATGTGAATCCCTTCTGCTCTGCGGTGAATCCGGCGGCGAAGACCAGGCTCAACCAGAGCGGCGACGTGAATGACGCCGGGAAGATGCTGATGAACGCGGCGGCGCAGGCGGGCACTTCGGAGGCTGTGGGCAAACGGATTTCCCTGAAAATCATGACCCTGAACAACAGCCGGCAGAAGATCAACGACTGCCTGGGCAACCCGGTGGAGATCGGAATCGCCGTCATGTGGCGGGTGGTAGACACGGCGAAGGCGGTATTCGAGGTGGATAATTATAAGGAATACCTCTCGCTCCAGTGCGACAGCGCCCTGCGCAATATCGTCCGCATTTATCCCTATGACGTGGCGCCCGGCGTGGATACCACCGGCGACGGCGTCGCCGACGAGGGAAGCTTAAGAGGCTCCAGCGAGGTGGTGGCGGAGCGCATCCGTCAGGAGATCCAGCAGAAGGTGGCGGACGCCGGCCTGGAGGTGCTGGAGGCCCGCATCACCTATCTGGCCTACGCGCCGGAGATTGCGGCGGTGATGCTGCAAAGGCAGCAGGCGTCCGCCATCATCGATGCCCGGAAGATGATTGTAGACGGAGCGGTGGGTATGGTGGAGATGGCCCTGGAGCGCCTGGATGAGAAGCATATGGTGGAGCTGGATGACGAGAGAAAGGCCGCCATGGTGTCCAATCTTTTGGTGGTACTCTGCGGCAGCCACGATGCCCAGCCCATCGTAAATACGGGCAGCCTGTACTGATAACGCGGGAAAGCTGATATGGCAGATAACCAGAAGAAACAGATTCCGCTCCGCCTTTCCACAAAGCTGTACAACCAGATTGCCGCCTGGGCGGAGGATGACTTCCGTTCCGTGAACGGGCAGATTGAATATCTCCTGACGGAATGCGTGCGCCAGAGAAAGAAGAACGGGAAATATGTGTCGGAGGAGCTGGATAAGCCCCTGGAGATCGATATTGAGTGACGGCGCCGGGCAGGGATGGGTTTTTCCGGTTCCCGCCCACGTGCGCACATATAGAAAATACCCCTTGCATATACTGTAGCAGTATATATGGAAGGGGTATTTTTATGGACAAAAGTTCCGAATATAACCTGTACAGGGATATAAAGACCCGGACGGGAGGGGAGATCTATCTGGGCGTGGTGGGGCCGGTGCGCACGGGAAAATCCACGTTTATCAAGCGCTTCATGGATCTCTGCGTGCTGCCCGGCATCGAGGATGAGCACGCCCGGACCAGGGCCAGAGACGAGCTGCCCCAGTCGGCAGCGGGCAGGACGATCATGACCACGGAGCCAAAATTCATTCCCAAGGAAGCGGCGTCTGTGCGGATCTCCGGCGACGTGGAGGTGCGGGTGCGTATGATAGACTGCGTGGGCTTCATGGTGCCGGGCAGCGAAGGCCATATCGAGGACGGAGCCGAGCGGATGGTGAAGACGCCCTGGTTCGATTACGAGATTCCCTTTTCCCAGGCGGCGGAGCTGGGCACCCAGAAGGTCATCACAGATCACGCCACCATCGGGATCGTAGTCACCTGCGACGGCTCCTTCGGAGATATTCCCAGGGAAAACTACATAGAGGCAGAGGAGCGGACCGTAGCGGAGCTTCAGAAGCTTGGCAAGCCCTTTCTCATCCTTCTGAATTCCGAGCGGCCCTACGGGGAGGCGGCCCAGACCCTGGCGGCCCAGCTGGAGGAAAAGTACGGCGTATCCGTGCTGCCGGTGAACTGCGAGCAGCTGAAAAAGGAGGATGTCGCCCGGATCCTGGAGCAGATTCTCTATGAGTTCCCGCTTGCGAAGCTGGAGTTTTACGTGCCCAAATGGGTGGAAATGCTGCCCTTTGAGCACAAAATCAAACAGGATATCATAGGGAATATCCGGAGCATTGCAGACCGGATCAGCACCATCCGGGAGCTGAAGGCGGAAAACCTGACGACTGACAGCCCCTATATCGAGCGCGTGAAGCTGGACGCGGTTCATATGGACAGCGGCTGCGGCCAGGTGACCTTTGAGATTGGTGAAAAATATTATTACGAGCTTTTAAGCGAGCTGACCGGAAGCGAGATCCTGGGAGAATATGAGCTGATTTCCCTGATCCGGGAGCTGTCCCGGATGAAAAAGGAATACGCAAAGGTGGAAGCTGCCGTGGCTTCCGTACGGCAGAAGGGCTATGGCGTCGTCCTGCCGGATCAATCGGAAATCACGCTGGAGGAGCCGGAGCTTATCCATCAGGGCAATAAATACGGCGTCAAAATCCGCTCCCTGGCGCCCAGCATCCACATGATCCGGGCAAATATTGAGACGGAAATCGCGCCCATCGTGGGCAGTGAAGAGCAGGCCCAGGATCTGATCCGCTTCCTGAAGGACAGCAGCAGCTCAGAGGAAGGAATCTGGAACACGAACATATTCGGGAAATCCGTGGAAGAGCTGGTGGAGGATGGAATCCGCAGCAAGATTTACCAGATTGGAGACGAGAGCCAGGTGAAGCTCCAGGAAACCATGCAGAAGATCGTCAACGAGAGCAGCGGCGGCCTGGTGTGCATCATTATCTAATTACGAATCATGCTCTAATTACATTCTGCTTTGAAAAATTCTTGATTTTTACAATGAAATCGGATATGATGAAATCGTCGGAGGATAATTCATTATCACCCGGCGGTTTTTTCATGGTACGGCAGCTTCCGCACCATTTCACAAAAGTCAAAATATCTGGAGTTCCATTCGGAAAGCAGAGGTTCCCAACTGGAAAAAGCAGACAAAGAAAATATGTGGAATATGGAAAGGGATTTCCGTTGTCATTCATTCCTGCTGTTGCTATAATGAAAGCAGAAGGAACGTCCGCTTTTCATATTCCGCCCAAAAGGAGGAAAGCTATGAAAAACGGACAGGTTTTCGCAAAAGATAAGGCAGAAGGAAAGACGACAGAGAAAAAGCTGACTGACAACACAGTAAGGAATACAAAAGTTCACGACAATGGCGCTAAACTGATATTCGATGACCCGATTCTGTGTGCACAGTTTCTGCGGGGCTACACGAATATTGAGCTGCTTAAAAATGTGCAGCCGGAGGATATTGAAGATATTTCAGAACGGTTCCTTCCTATGTGGCAGGAGGGCAGAGATTCTGATTCTGTGAAAAAGGTGAGGCTTAAGGATGGAGAACTGTTTTTGATAGCCATTGTGGAGCACCAGTCAAAGGTGCATTATGACATGGCCTTTAAGCTGCTGCGCTACATGGTCATGGTGCTGACAGATTACGAAAAAGAGCAGGAAAAGAGGGCGCCAGGCATTACCCGGACAAAGGAGTTCTGCTACCCGCCGATTCTGCCGATTGTGTATTATGAAGGGACAGAACGCTGGACGGCAGTACAGAATTTTAAAGACCGAGTGTATTTGAAAGATATACTTGGCAGGTATATACCGGATTTTGAGTATATCGTGGTGCCAGTGGCTTCGTATACGAATGGGGAACTGATAGAGAAGAAAGATGAGCTGTCATTGATTATGCTGATCAATAAGCTTCGAAGTTCAGCGGATTTCAAAAATTTAAAGGAAATCCCGGCAGAATATTTTGAGGAGCTTTCAGAAAAGACGCCCAGGTATCTTCTGGAATTGATTGGGAAAATCATAGCAGTCTTCTTGTACCGCCTGAATGTACCGCGCGCTGAGGTGGAGCAGTTCACAGATCAGATTAGAGGAGGTGACTTTCAGATGCTGTTTGATAGTTTTGAAGCGTATGATGTGCAGGAAACGCGGAGAATAAGCAAAGCGGAGGGAAAAGCAGAAGGAAAAGCGGAGGGAAAAGCAGAAGCAGTGCTGGATCTCCTGGAAGGACTTGGCCCTGTTCCAGAAGCGGTGCGGTCAGCTGTCATGGAGACGCAGGAACTGGAAAAACTGAAAGTATGGCTGAAGCTGGCAGCCGGGGCCGCAGATATCGAAGAGTTTCGCGGGAAGACCGGACTTTGAAAACTTGAAGCTGATTTTTTTATAAGATACGCTAATAAATATTTATAGGAAAACGGAAAGGTAAAAAACAACTCCATTACATGGACTTTTTTCTGATTTTGTGCTAACATAGAAAGGTGTTTTTGATGGGCATGGGATTCTGGCGCCGCTTTTGACGCTATGCTCCGATGCCGATCCGTTAACTTGCAGACGCCCCGGAAGGGGCGGAAAAATCAGGAGGGTTATGTAATGGAGAAATTCTTCAAACTCAAAGAGAACGGCACGTCTGTCTCGACTGAGATTATGGCTGGACTTACCACCTTCTTCGCGATGTCCTACATCATCGTGGTGAACCCCAGCATTCTGTCTCAGTCTGGTATGGAGTGGGGAGCAGTGTTCCTTGCTACAATCATTGCTTCTATCATCGGCACCCTGGTGATGGGTCTGGTGGCGAACGTTCCCTACGCGCAGGCGCCTGGCATGGGCCTGAACGCGTTCTTTGTCTATACGGTATGCTTCGGACTTGGCTTTACCTGGCAGCAGGCGCTGTCCATGGTATTTGTCTGCGGTGTGGTGAACATTCTGATCACTGTGACCAAGGTCCGCAAATACATCATCAAATCGATTCCGGTCAGCCTGCAGAATGCCATCGGCGGCGGAATCGGCATCTTTGTAGCGTATATCGGAATTCTGAATGTAGGAATCATCACCTTTGACAGCGGCGTTCCGGCGCTGGCTACGCTGAATCAGCCGGTGTTCTGGGTATTTATTATTGGACTGATTCTTACCCTGGTGCTGCTGGTATGTAATGTAAAGGGAGCGATTCTGATCGCGATCGTTGTAACTACCCTGCTTGGAATCCCCTTTGGCGTGACTGCCCCGCAGGATACCACCAGCTTCTCTGAGGCGTGCGCGGCTCTGCCGACTACATTCCTGGCTATCTTCCGCGAGGGAGGTATTGGAAGCCTGTTCTCCGATCCGGCCAAGATTCCGCTGGTGCTGATCACAATCTTCTCCTTCAGCATCACAGATACCTTTGACACGATCGGAACCTTCATCGGAACCGGACGCCGCAGCGGCATCTTCAGCGCGGAGGACGAGGAGCTGATGGAGAAGAGAGCGGGATTCAAGTCCAGACTGGACAAGGCGCTGTTCGCAGACGCTACGGCGACCTCCATCGGCGCGCTGTTCGGAACCTCCAATACGACCACCTTCGTAGAGAGCGCTTCCGGAATCGGAGCCGGCGGACGTACCGGTCTGACCTCTGTGGTTGTTGCCATCTGTTTCGCGCTTTCCGCTTTCCTGGCCACCTTTGTGAGCGCGGTACCCTTTGCGGCCACGGCTCCGGCTCTGGTAGCGGTAGGTATGATGATGACCTCCTCCTTCAAGGAGATCAACTGGGAGGATTTAAGCGAAGCTATTCCGGCTTTCTTCGCCGGCTTTGTGATGGCTCTGTGCTACAGCATTTCCTATGGTATCGCCACAGGCTTTATTTTCTACTGTATCGTGAAGATCTGCAAGAAACAGACAAAGGAAATCCACCCGATCCTCTGGGTGTGCACCTTCCTGTTCGTGCTGAACTTCGTGCTTCTGGCGCTGCTGTAGGCAGAAGCCTTTTGACGGATTTTCATAATAAAAAATATCGGGGACGCGCCGCCGGGCGCGTCCCTTTTTATGCACGATAATCCCGGCTGTGAAGAACAGGCCTTGGCCATATTTCGAGGGACCATATTTCGACCATATTTCGACAGGATCTTGTACAAAATGCCTCTTGAGTTCCGCTATATGTTGTGCTAACATAGGAGATGCACAACTATATATCGAGCTTCATCATAAAATGGGAGTGGAAGAAGATGAATGAAAAGGAATGGCTGGGGGAAAATAACCAGCTGGGAACGGACATCTGGAGAAAGAAATACTGCTTTGAGAATGAAAGCTTTGAGGAGTGGATTACCCGTATCAGCGGGGGCAACGCGGACATCGCAAGGCTGATGAAGGAGAAGAAATTCCTGTTTGGCGGAAGAATCCTGTCCAACCGGGGACTTCAGAAGTATGGGAAGAAGATCAGCCTGTCCAACTGTTATGTGATTACGCCGCCGGAGGATAACATCGAGAGTATTTTCAACTGCGCGACGAAGCTGGCCAGAACCTACAGCTATGGAGGCGGCTGCGGCATTGACATCTCCGGTTTGAGTCCCAGGGGAGCGACCATCAACAACGCGGCCAAGGAGACCAGCGGCGCGGTATCCTTTATGGAGCTGTATTCTCTGGTGACAAGCCTGATCGGGCAGAACGGAAGACGGGGAGCGCTGATGATTTCCATAGACTGCGCCCATCCGGACGTGGAGGAGTTCGTGGATCTGAAGACGGATCTGAACAAGGTCACCAAGGCCAATATTTCCGTCCGCGTGAGCAATGAGTTCATGGAAGCCGTAAAAGAGAACAAGCCATTTCTGCTTCATTATACAAGGGAGGAGACCGGACAGAAGATCGAGAAGAAAATCATGGCCCGGGATCTCTTCCATCATTTGGCGGAGACAAACTGGGATTACGCGGAGCCGGGCGCTTTGTTCTGGGATCGGATCAAGGAGTGGAACCTGCTTTCCCATACAGAGGACTTTTCCTACGCAGGCGTGAATCCCTGCGCGGAGGAGCCGCTGCCGGCGGGCGGGAGCTGCCTTCTGGGAAGCATGAACCTGTCGGAGTTTGTGCAGAACCCCTTTGAGGACAACGCATCCTTTGACTTCGCCCTGTTCCGGGACTGTGTGAAAATCTGCGTAAAGGGACTGAACGAGGTCCTGGACGAGGGTCTGCCTCTGCATCCCCTCCCGGAGCAGCAGGAGAGTGTGGCGGACTGGCGGCAGATCGGCCTTGGCATCATGGGCCTGGCGGACATGCTCCTAAAGCTTGGCCTGACCTACGGCGAGGCGGAGGCTGTGGAGATCTGCGATAAAATCGGTTTTGCCATGGCGGACGCGGCCATTGAGACCTCCGCGCTCCTGGCGAAGGAGGATGGTCCGTTCCCGAAGTGCAATGTGGCGGAGATTACAGGAACGCCTTATTTCCTGCACAATACCACAGAGCGCACCCGGGAGCTGGTGCAGAAGTACGGCCTGCGCAATTCCCAGCTTCTGACCATCGCGCCGACGGGCACCCTGTCTACCATGCTGGGAATCTCCGGCGGCATCGAGCCGATTTACGCCAATTTTTATGAGAGAAAGACGGAGTCTTTACATGGCAGCGATGTGTATTACAAGGTCTATACGCCCATTGTGGAGCAGTATATGAAGGAGCATAAGATCAAGGACGAGGGGAATCTCCCGGAGTTCTTTGTGACAGCCATGACCCTGGATTACCGGCAGAGGATCGATATGCAGTCTGTATGGCAGGAGCACATCGACGCCTCCATCAGCTCGACGGTGAATGTGCCGAATTCCTTCACGGTGGAGGAGACGGAGCGCCTGTATCTCTACGCTTATGAGAGAGGGCTGAAGGGAATCACCATTTTCCGGGACGGCTGCAAACGGGTGGGGATTTTAAGCACGGATAAGAAAAAGGGCGTCGCCGCGGGAGAAGGCCTGGGACGGGGCGAGATCATCCGGGTCAACGACGACGTGCTGGGCAAGAAGAGAAAGCTCATCACGGGCTGCGGCAGCCTGCACTGTATCGCGCTTTTTGATCCGCATACGGGGGCTCTCCTGGAGATTTATCTGAGCAAGGGCTCCACCGGCGGCTGCAACAATTTCATGATCGGCCTGTCCCGTATGATTTCCATCAGCGCCCGGGGCGGCATTGATATTTACACGATTATCGATCAGCTGAATTCTACGGGCTCCTGCCCCTCCTATTCGGTGCGCAGGGCCACCAAGGGCGATACCAGCAAGGGTTCCTGCTGTCCGATGGCGGTGGGAAACGCTCTTTTGGATATGTACCAGGAGGTGCAGGAAGAACTCAAGGAGCGCAGAATCAAGGAGGGCGGCGAGGCAAAGCCCGTGCCGAAGCCCAAGGCAGTGGCGGAAAAGAAGGCCAAGGTCGTGTGCCCGGAGTGCGGGGAGCCCTTAAGCTTCGAGGGAGGCTGCAATATCTGCAAAAACTGCGGCTGGAGCAAGTGTTCGTAAAAGTTATGTGAGCCTGAACCGGCGGTGGGATAGAAGCTTTGGACAGCAAAGGAGAGGCGGATGCGGAAATTTCTCAAAACGATCATAAAAGGAACGCTGTTCTGTCTCCTGCTGCTGGCCGCAAGCCTGACTGTCTGCCTGGCTGCGGGCCTTGTAAAGCTTCCGGATACAGGAGAGCAGGTATGCGAGGTTCCCGCTGTCCGGGTGATTGAGCCGCTGCCAAGTGAAGCGGCGGAACAGGAGGAACAGGCGGGACAGCTGGATACGCCTGAGCAGGAGGAAACTTCTGAGCAGGAGAATGTTTCTGAGCAGGAGGCCCCCTCTGAACAGGAAGAGTTCTCTGAGCAGGAACCGGTGACCCTGCTGTTTGGCGGGGATCTGTTCCTGACAGATCTGCTGCAGAGCAAATATCGGCAGCAGGGAATTTCGGCGGCGGCCTCTGAGGGGCTTTTGTCCATCCTGCGGGGCGCGGATCTTTTGATGCTGAATCAGGAATTTCCCTTTGGCACCACGGGAGATCCCATGGAAGAGAAGCAGTATACCTTCCGGGTGGATCCCGGCTATGTGTCGGTGCTCACAGACCTGGGCGTGGATATCGTCACCCTGGCCAATAACCAT
>CALWQJ010000045.1 GCA_944383645.1 uncultured Merdimonas sp. | reverse complement strand
AAAAAAATACAACCCTAAGGCTGTATTTTTCAATATTTTTTTGCTTGTAAAAAATGAAGAAAGTGGCAAAGTCGGGGTATAACACATTTATTCTTATTTTGATACAAAATTCATCGCTCTCTACCGGATCTGGTACAGCTTTTCATACACCCCGTGCATCGCCATCAGCTCCTCGTGGGTGCCCTGCTCTTCGATCCCCTTCTCCGTCAGCACCAGGATCCTCTGAGCGTTGCGGATGGTGGAAAGGCGGTGGGCTATCACGAAGGTGGTCCGCTCCTTCGCCAGATGCTCCAGGGATTCCTGGACGATGCGCTCGCTCTCGTTGTCCAGAGCGGAGGTCGCCTCGTCGAAAATCAGGATCGGCGGATTTTTTAAGAATACCCTGGCGATGGAGATTCTCTGCTTCTGCCCGCCTGAGAGTTTCACGCCCCGCTGGCCGATGTCTGTGTCGTAGCCCTCCGGCAGCTCCATGATAAAATCATGGGCGTTGGCGTTTTTCGCGGCCTCGATCACTTCTTCCCGGGTGGCGTCCGGCTTTCCGTAGAGGATATTGTCCATGACCGTGCCCGCAAACAGATAGACGTCCTGCTGCACGATGCCGATGTTTTCCCGCAGGCTCTTCAGGGTCACGTCCCGCACGTCCTTTCCGTCGATGCGGACGCTGCCGGAGGTCACGTCGTAGAAACGGGGAATCAGGCTGCACAGGGTCGTCTTTCCGCCCCCGGAGGATCCCGCCAGCGCCACATAGCTGCCCGCCGGCACATGGAGGCTCACATGATCCAGCACCTTATCCGTGTTTTCCTCGTAGCGGAAGGAGACGTCCTGAAATTCCACATCGCCCTTCACATCTGTCAGCGGCACCGCGTCCTCCTTATCGGCGATGTCCGGCGCGATATCCATGATCTCACGGAACCTGGTGTAGCCGGAATATCCGTTCTGGAACTGCTCCGTAAAGTTGATCAGCTTCTTCACCGGTTCTGTGAAATTGGCCACGTACAGAAGGAAGGTGATCAGATCGGTGATCTGCATGGAATCGGTGGTAATCAGCCGGGCTCCCACCAGCACCACGGCGATGGTCACCGCCGTCAGCATGGCGTTCAGCACAGAATTGTAGGTTCCCATGTAGAGATAGCTGTTGCGCTTGGTGGCCAGGAAGCGGTCATTGCCCTGGCGGAACTTCTCCATCTCGATCCTTTCGTTGGCAAAGGATTTCACCACTCGGATCCCGGAGAGGTTATCCTCGATCTGCCCGTTGATATCCGCCATCTTCACCCGGTTCTGCCGATATGCGTGCTTCATTTTCCGGTTCAGAAAAAGCGCGAAGCAGATGATAAAGGGCAGAAAGCAGGTCACCGTCAGGGTCAGGGGGCCGTTGATGCGGCTTAAGATAAGCAGGGCGCCCACGATCTTGATAAGCGAAATCAGGATATCCTCCGGCCCGTGGTGGAGAAGCTCCGTAATCTCAAACAGATCGTTCGTCACCCGGGACATGAGCTGCCCTACCTTCTGATTGTCGTAAAAGGTAAACGACAGCTTCTGGTAATGCTCAAAGATCTCATTACGCATCCCGTATTCCATCCTGGCCCCCATCATATGGCCCCAGTAGGTGATGTAGAAATTGCAGACCAGCTCCAGAACCAAAAGTCCCAGCATCAGAATGCTTAAATGCACAATCGTATTCCAGGCCGCGGAACTTTCCTCATAAATCACCTGATTCGTGATGTAGCGCACAATCAGCGGGAGCGCCAGAGTCACGCCCGCCCCCACGGTGGCAAACAGAAGGTCCAGAGCCAGCAGCCCCTTAAATGGTTTATAGTAAGAAAATATCGTTATTTTCTTCGTTTTCGTCTTGTTCATCGTTTTCCCGTCCAAAAGGACGCCGGGCCCTCCGGCAGGCAGCCGGAGGGCAGGACGTCCTTCTCTTTTTTTCTATTCTGTTATCTTATGCCGCTTTCCGCTTTTCAGGAGAATAATTTCTCCTTGTATACGCCGTCCGCGATGAGCTTCTTAAAGGAATCCACTACGGACTGCTTATCCTCCCTGTAGGTCACGCCGAACCACCTGTCATGGGTCTCCAGAACCTTGACCGTGGCGCGTCCCTCCTTCAGGAGGCCGCCGATGATGGAGGGGAGCAGGTACTCGGCTTTGATGTCACCGGGCTTTAACCCCTTCAGGAACTCCGTAAAGCCCTTTTCCACCTCATCCAGGAAATCCGGCGTCAGTCCCCACATATTCATGGACACATAGCCCTCCGCGTCGATGGGGACCAGCGTTCCGTCCGGTCCCGGCACGCCTGCGCCGCCGCCCGGCAGCTTCTCGATGCCTCCGGTCTCCACCACGTCCGTCAGATACCCGTCCTTCACCTGGCAGATACCACGGGTCACGGCTCCGTTGTCGCTTAAGGTATTCCCCAGGATGAAGCCCGCCATGCAGAAATCGAATTTTCCGGTATCCTCATGCTCTTCCACCAGATAATCATGCACCCGGACAAAGGCTTCCTTGCCGTAATAATCGTCCGCATTGATGACCGCGAAGGGCTCGCGCACAATGCCCTTGCAACTTAAAACCGCCTGGCCGGTTCCCCAGGGCTTGGTCCGTCCCTCCGGCTTTACGAAGCCCTCCGGCAGGTTGTCAAGCTCCTGGAAGGCGTATTCCACCTCTACCAGCTTCTCAATCCGGTTTCCGATGATCTCTTTGAAATCCTTCTCCAGATCCTTTCGGATAATGAAGACCACCTTGTTAAATCCGGCCTCCATGGCGTCATGGATGGAATAATCCATGATAATCTCGCCGTTCGGTCCTACCGGCTCCAGCTGCTTGATTCCGCCGCCGAATCTGCTTCCGATTCCGGCCGCCATCACTACCAGTGTCGTCTTTTTCATGCTCTCTCTCCTTATATCTCTCAGGCTTATACGCCCTTCATTGCATTGATGATATGCAGTACGTTCTCCTCGCAGAGCTCGTCGGTCTGGGCCTCTACCATGACGCGCAGCAGCGGCTCCGTGCCGCTCTTTCTCACCAGGACGCGGCCTTCTGTTCCCAGGCGCTCCTCTACCTCCGCGATGGCCTTCTGGACGGAGGGAGCGTTCAGCACCGCGTCCATATCCTGTACGCGCAGGTTCTGCAGAAGCTGCGGGTAAATCTTCACCTCGGACGCCAGCGCCGCCAGGGAGGCCTTCTTCTCCAGAATCACCTCCATCACCTTCAGGGAGGTCAGGATGCCGTCCCCTGTGGTGGCGTGCTTACTGAAAATGATGTGGCCGGACTGCTCGCCGCCCAGCTGGAAACCGTTCTTCGTCATGTTCTCATAGACGTATTTGTCGCCCACCGCCGTCTTCTCATAGCGGATGCCCGCCTTGTCGCAGGCCTTGTAAAGGCCCAGATTGGACATCACCGTGGTGACGATGGTATCGTCTTTCAGAGCTCCCTGCTCCTTCATGTACTTTCCGCAGATGTACATGATCCGGTCGCCGTCCACCACCTCGCCGTTCTCATCCACAGCGATGCAGCGGTCCGCGTCTCCGTCGTAGGCGAAGCCCACATCCAGCTGCTTCTCCTTCACAAATTTCTGCAGCACCTCGATATGGGTGGAGCCGCAGTTCGTATTGATATTCGTGCCGTCCGGCTCGTTGTTGATCACATAGGTCTTCGCGCCCAGGGCGTCGAACACGCTCTTGGCGATGGCGGAGGCGCTGCCGTTGGCGCAGTCCAGGCCTACCCGCATATTTTTGAAGGAACGTGTGGGCAGGGAGATCAGGTAACCGATATAACGGTTGCGGCCTGCCGCGAAATCAACCGTCCGTCCGATATCCGCTCCCGTCGCCAAGGGCCTCTCCTCCGTTGCGCCGTCGATATAGGCCTCGATCTTCTCCTCCACTTCGGCCTCCAGCTTGTGCCCCAGGCCGTTGATCACCTTGATTCCGTTGTCATAAAACGGATTATGGCTGGCGGAAATCATGATACCGCAGTCAAAGCCCTCGGTGCGCACCACATAGGACACGCTGGGAGTCGTCGTCACATGCAGCAGATACGCGTCCGCCCCGGAAGCCGTGATGCCGGCCGCCAGCGCGTACTCGAACATATAGCTGCTCCTTCTCGTATCCTTTCCAATCACGATTCTGGCTTTATGATCTCTTCCGTAATACCAGCCCAGGTATCTTCCTACCTTAAAGGCATGTTCTACTGTCAGCTTTACATTGGCTTCTCCGCGGAAGCCGTCCGTACCGAAATACTTTCCCATAATATGCTCCTTTAAAATATTTCTTACTTATCTGTTTTCTTTCCCAATTCCAGCGCTGCGCGCCGGTTTCTGCCGCATTCTATTATAGCAAATACCGGGAATTTCTCAAGGTTTTTTTCCGAATTTCAAAGCAGTTCCCGTACGGCTGCCTCATACTCTCCCAGCGTCTGCGCCTTCTTGATTCTCTTTGCGGTCTTCTCTGCTCCCGGGAATTCCCGTATCTGGTAAAACCACAGCTCCTTCATCTTGAACAGCACGTTGCGCTCGCCCATGTTCCAGGCCTGATAGCCCTCCAGCACCAGCTCATGGAACCGGCGGAAGCATTCTCTCTTTTCCTGCTCCGTCATCTTCCCCGCCAAAAGTCCCGGGTTCCGGATCAGGCCCCGGCCCAGCATGATCCGCTCCGTCTCCGGAAATTCCGCCAGAAACGCCTCCACGCCGTCTCCTGTAAACAGGTCTCCGTTATAGCAGACCGGCGCGCGGCTCTCCCGCTGTGCCAGGCGGTACTGCTCCAGATCCGGCGTATTATTATAATAATCCTGCTGCACCCGCGGGTGCACGATCAGTTCCTCCAGAGGATACTGGTTGAAAATCTCCAGAAGCCTTGGGAACTCCTCCGGACGCTCCATGCCAAGACGCGTCTTCACCGAGATCCGAAGCCTTCCGTCCCCGCCTTCTCTTTTATCCAGTTCCGAAAACACGGCGTCGAAAAAGCGGTCCAGCTCCTCTGGAAACGCCAGGAAGCCGGAGCCCTTCCCTTTGCTCACGACCGTCCGGGAGGGGCAGCCCAGGTTCAGGTTGATCTCCCGGTACCCGAAGTCCTGGAGCGAAGCCGCAAGCTCCAGGAAGCCCTCCGCCCGGTTCGTCAGGATCTGAGGCACCACAAAGAGCCCTCTGTTATTCTCCGGCAGAATTTCCTGGAGCTCCCGTTTTTTGAAGCTGCGCTTTTCATGGGGCTCCAGAAAAGGGGTGAAATACTTATCCAGAGCGCCGTATACTGCCGCCTGGGCGTTCCGGTACACATAAGTGGTGATGCCCTCCATGGGGGCAAGATATCTTTTTACCGCACTCATTTCTCTGCCCTTCCTGCTTTCTCTCTCCGCCTGATTTTTCTGAACACAAGGACCGCGCTGATCACATCCGTGACGAAGAAAAGATGCAAAACAGCGTGGCAGACTGCCTCGCCCACAGACAGCTTTCCCTCCTTTTTCCCTCTGACTATGGCATTCAGGCCATAGACGGAAGACGTCAGAAGCAGCAGCCAGCTGATCACAGAAAGCACGACGGCCAGAAAGGGCGACACAAAGATAAGCGCCGGTACCGCCATGGCCGCCAGGAACAGGATTCCAAGCAGAAAAAGGAACAGATGGTACGGAATATGAACCAGCTTTATCAGCATATTCCAGAAGGAAAGCCTGTATGCCGCTCCCTCTCCCCGGCAGCTGCAGGCGTTTACAATATTCATAATATAGACCGCCGCCGTCAGCAGGACATACAGCCAGAATGCGGACGGGAGTTCCAGTCTTCCCGCTGCCCAGGACACAGCAAAGCCAAGATATGGCCATATCATCAGCGTAACCGCTGAAAGTTTCCATTTCTTCATAATACAATCTCCTCCGGTTCCATTTTACCAGAAGTGTACGGGAAAGGGAACCCACAGCTTCCGCAGTTGACCGCTTTCCGTTTTTGCGCTATCCTATAAGAAATACGTAAGAAATACACGGCGGCTTCTGTTCCCAAAAGAAAGATTCCTGCAGCCGCTTTTCCCGGAGGTTCATATGTATACGATTTCACTCCTGCTGCTGGCTTTGTTCAGCATCTATATAGGCGTTTTCTCATTCTGGAGATGGGACGCCTCCTGGCTTCGGAATCTGGATACCGTCCCGGCGAAGTTCCTGTTCGTCCTGGTCTTCGCCCTGTTTCTCTGCGCGGCTCTTTTGCTCCTAAGACGCCTGATACGAAAGCTGTCTGAGAAAAATCTGAAGCGGCTGGCGCTTCTGTGCATGCTTCTTCTGGCCGGGGGACAGCTTCTGTTCCTGGCACTCATTCAGCCGCAGCTTCGCTACGATCCGCTGAAAATTTTCGACATGGCGGTGGAAATGCTGCGCACCCACACAATCTCCGGCACCTACGAGACCGGCTATTTCGCCCGTTATACGAACAACTATCCTCTGACGATTCTGACCTACTGGTTCCTGCTTCTTCTGTCGAAGCTCGGCGTACCGGAAAGCTGGTTCATGCCCGCCGTCCAGATCGTCAACATAGTCTGCATCACCCTGTCCATCTGGCTGGGTTACCGGATCGCGAAAGAACTGAAGGGCAGGCTTTTCGCCACCTTCTTTCTCGTGGTCTGCGTGCTCTGTCCGCTCTCCTATGTGTGGGCCGGATACTACTACACCGCCACCTGCTCCATGCCCTGCCTGATGGGAATTCTGTACCTGTATCTACGGATCCGGAAAGCCGGCGTCTCAGGAAGCAGGCGGAAGTTCCTTCTCTTCGCCCTCCTTGGCCTGATCACGGTTCTGGGCTTCAAGCTGCGGGCCACCGCTGCGATTGCGTTCATCGCCGTTATGCTGGATTTTCTGCTCCGGATCTGGCGGAGACGGCATTCCGGCAAAGCAGGCTTCCTATCTGCCCTCCGGGTCCATGGGAGGGGCTGGCTTCTGTCCGGGGCTGCCTTTCTGCTGACCGCAGGTCTGACACTTGGCCTTTTTTCCGCCGCCACAGAGCGTTACGTACAGTTCGATTATAAAAATACCGGTTTTCCGCCCGTTCACTGGATCATGATGGGAGCCCGCTGGGACGGCTCCTTTGACCAGAATGATGAATTCTACACCTCCGGCTTTGAGACAAGGGAGGAAAAGACCGCGGCAGATCTGAAGGTATTAAAGGAGCGCATTGCAGAGGCCGGTCCTCTGGGCCTTATCTCCCTGGCCGGACGGAAGCTTCTGAATACCTGGGTGGACGGGACAGACAGCTATCTGGCGGAAAACAGCTATGCCCGCTATACCAAAGCCTATGATTATCTGATCGGAGATAAAAGCGGTTTTCTCACTCTTTATTCCCAGGCCTTCCGCACCCTGAATATGCTGGTCATGGGCTGCTGCGCCCTTTTGTCCTTCATCCGGCTGAAAAAACAGAAAGAATATCCGGAGCTGTTTCTCGTCCAGCTCACGGTGCTGGGCTGTATGGGCTTTCATCTCATCTGGGAGACCAACCCGCTTTACAGCGTCAGCTTTACCTTCCTCTGTCTGCTGCTGCTGGCGGACGGCGTCTGCGCTTTTTACGAAAGTCCGGCGATGGCTCCGGTTCTGAAGAAGGGCTGGCTTGGCTGCGGGGCGGGCCTCGCCATTCTGGCGGTTCTTCTGTTCCTTGGAAAAAAAGAACTGGTCGAGACGCCCATCGAAGCCTGGGACTATTCCGTCAATCAGTACCAGTATGCCGGAGGCTATGACGGCTATGTGGATTCCTACGACCAGACCTATGTGCAGACCTTTACCGCAGACAAGCCCTTTAACCGGATTTCCATCCGGGTCGTCAACCCGGTAGGTCCCTATAATCAGTCGGCTTTTACCGTACGGGTGACGGATGAAGCCGGGAACATCGTCTACGACAACGATCGCTTTCTGTCCGGCATGGTGGAGCTCACGAAGAATTCCTATGAGTTTGTGCTGGATGAGGTAGTGCCGGATGGGCCGACCGTCTATACCCTGGAGATTGCCCCCGGCTATATAGAAGGGGAGAACAGTCTGGAGTTCCTCTCCTACAACACGGGGAACTGTGATATGTATGCCGGCGGTTCTCTGACCGTCGCGGGAGAAGAACAGAAAAAGGGCGACCTGGCATTCGCAGTCTACGAATACGAGGTCACCACGTATTTCAGTCTGAAGCAGTATGCAGTTATCTGCGCAGGCCTTCTGCTGCTGGCCGCAGGCCTTACCTTCGGTATGCGGCGGGCCTTTCGGGGGCCGCGGGCTCTGTCACGGACTTCCCTTACGCTCCCCTGACCGTAAGTGAAGGAACTGATCCTTTAATCAAAAATAATAGTTTTCTCAAAGCTATCCTTTTATATCGCCTTACTCTGGGCTATTTCCCAGCAGCAGATAGCTCCCATTCTCATACAGCAGTTCTGCTCCTGCGAGCGCCTGCCGGTATGCCTCATAATGAGCCGCGTCAATATATAAGACTGCCGGCTCTTTTTCTTTCAGGAATTCTTCTACGCCTCCGGCCGCGCAGTGGAAATCGCCGCTGATCTCCGCCACAAAGAGCATGTTCTGATCCCAGCTTCCGATCTCTCCGGGATCTTCGCCAGGCACAAAGACATAAGCCTTTTCTCCGGTGTACCTGGAATCCCGGTCCACGCTTTCCTGGATAAAGAGCTGGAAAGGATCCCCGTGGGCCTCCCGGATCACATGCAGATAAGAATTCCACATATAGTAATCGATTCCAGCCGCGCAGGCTGCCGCCAAAATCCAGACCGCCAGGCCGGCCGCCAGCGTCCCGGCTGACGTCCGCAGGAATCCGGGACGCAGCGAACCTTCCCGGGCCTCCCCACTGTCCGGAAGCGCCAGCGGCGCCCGCAGCGCTTTTCCCAGAAAGACAGCCGCTCCCAGCGCCAGGGGCGCCGTACAGGGATAGCAGTACCAGATAAGCTTCGTCCGAATCACAGAAAAGCCCAGGAACGGAACCAGGAACCAGAGCAGATATCCCAACACATCCGGAAGAGTTCCGTTTCTCCAGGCCTCTTTCCAAGCCCGGTTCCTCCACAGCCAGACAAGGCCGCACAGCAGCCCTGCGGCGCAGATCAGCAGGAGCCAGCGGTAGATGAAGCCTTCTGCTCCAAAGACCATATCGTAATAAAAGGAAAACGGGAACTCATGTCCTTCAAAATCAGCGCTCCCGGTCCGCGCCAGAAGATCCACCTCCACCATCTGCCGCAAAAAAAAGAAGCCATCCTTCGTAAACCGCCAGCCGAACCAGAGAAGAAGCGGCGCAAAAACCGAAAGCAGGAAAACTCCCCACTCCTTTGCTTTCAGCCGGAACAGCTCTCCCGTTCCCAGAAGGTACAGACCGCCCACTGCCGCGATCATCCCGGCGTGCCAGCTCTTCGTCAGAAAAGCCAGGGAAAAGAAAAGACCGCAGAGATACAGCCGCTTATGGTTCTCCCGTATGCGGAGCATGCAGAGCATCGCCAGGGTGAAAAAGAGCATATACAACGCGTCCGCGTCCCCCGCTCTGGCAAGATGAGCGGAAAGCGGCCGTTCATTGGCGCAGAAGAAGGCCAGCACCAGAATGGAGGCTTCCCTGCTGTACCGCTTCGCGAAAAGGGCGCAGACAGCTCCTGTAAGCAGATAAGCAAGGGCCGACGCAAAACGCAGTCCCAGCACGCTGTAGCCGAACAGGCGGAAGCCCAGCACAATTCCCCAGTAGCTGACGGAGGGCTTCAGGTTCCAGTCATCCGTCTGATAATTGTAGGTATGGCGGATATAATCGCCGTTCTGTATCATTTCATAGGCGTTCACCCCATGGCGCGCCTCGTCCCAGGAGTCCACATACTGCACGTCCAGGCAGCGGAAGCAAAAGAACGCCAGCGTACATACAGCCAGCGCAAAAAAGATCCAGTAATATTTTTCAAATACATGCAGAAGCGCCCGGTAAAGCCGGATGGGCGCCTCCGCCAGACTCCGCTCTCTTGTCTTCGTCATCCTCAAGCTTCCTCCTGTATCAACCCTCTTTTCCCAGCATGGACGGCAGGGTGCCGCAGTAGACGCTGTACATCACCGCCGCGAACTGATCATAGCCCGCCGGGCCGGGATGAAGGGCGTCCCCCTCCTCGAAATTTTCCGCGCTGTTGTGCATCAGCGCCAGCGGGATCAGCTCCACATTCCGCTTTCCTCCAAACTTTTTCTCCATAGCCTGCATCAGATCCATGATCCGCTTGTCCGAGCGGTTCTTGAATTCTCCCTGCAGAAAGGCAGTTCCGTCCTGACGGACCATGGTCCCGATTTTCTCCTGGCCTCCCCAATAAATCGTGTTTACGATATAGATGGGAATGTCCTTGTCATGATGCCGGATATTGTCCACCATCTGGGCGACGGCCTTCACAGTCGCCGACGGATCGTCGCTGAGGCCGTTGGTGCCAAGAAAGATCTGGATCACATCCGGATCCTTTCCGGTGTACAGCTTATAGTAGTTCCAGTCGAACATCTCCTGGACCGGATCATAAAAAGGCTGAATCCCCTCGCTCACCCCATTTGAGAAAAATTCCGTCGGCTCCAGATAATCCTGCGCCGAAAAACCGCTTCTTCCCTCATGGCTGTAACGGGTCCAGCCCCTTGTTCCTGTAAAGGTGATCTGATCGCCGGACAGGTGGTAAATGGTGCGGTACCACTCCTTGCCGTCGGACAGACTGTCCCCCATATTCATAATGGAATATTCGCCCTCCAGCTTTTCCACCACATGGAGGGTGCAGGAAAGCGTCAGAAGCTCGTTGACATTATAGTCAAAGACCGTCAGCGTCAGCGGATAATCCCCGACCTGCTCTTCCTTTCCGGTGACAGAAAAACGGTCCTCCAGGTTTTCGCCAACCGGGCAGTCCCAGTCGCAGGAATAGCCGTCCCGGAGCCCGGACCAGACCACCTGGTCATTGTAAAGCTCTACGGTGCTTCCCACCGCCACATAGACATCCTCCGGCAGATAGGCCTCCACCTGGGGCTTATATTTTTCCACCTCGCTCTGCAGAGAAATATTCCAGGCCAGCATCCCTGCGAATAAAAGAACGAATACTGCCAGCAGCGGCCTTAAGCATTTCTCCTTCATTCATTTTCCTCCTCCGCCTTTTCCACATTCGTCTCCTTACAGATAAAGATCGGGCGGCGCTTGGTCTCCAGATAGGTCTTCGCCAGGTACTCTCCCAGGATGCCGATACAGAAAAGCTGAATCCCTCCCAGGAAAATGATGATGCTGGTCAGGGAGGGCCAGCCCGACACCGGATCCCCGAACAGCAGCGCCCTCACAACGATAAAGCAGAGGGCCAGAAAAGCCACCATGCAGAAAAAGACGCCCAGAAAAGCGGCAATTGCCAGGGGCACCGTAGAAAAACCCACGATACCGTCGATGCTGTAAATCAGAAGCTTCCAGAAGGACCACTTGGTCTCTCCGGCGCTTCGCTCCACATTTTCATACTCCAGCCACTTCGTCTCGAAGCCCACCCATCCAAAAAGTCCTTTGGAGAAGCGGTTGTACTCTCCAAGCCGCAGCAGCTCATTTACAAACTGCCGCGTCATCAGCCGGTAGTCTCTGGCTCCGTCCACGATATCTGTCTTGGACAGGCGGTGCATCATGGCGTAAAAGCGGCGCGCGAAGAAGGAACGGATAGGCGGCTCCCCTTTGCGGGTGACCCGTCTCGTAGCCACGCAGTCATAAGGTTCCTCCGTGATAATCCGGTACATTTCCGGCAGAAGGGAGGGCGGATCCTGCAGATCCACGTCCATGATCGCCACATAATCTCCGTCCGCATAGGACAGGCCCGCGTACATGGCGGCCTCCTTTCCGAAATTCCGGGAGAAACTCACGTATTTCATGCGCGGATCCTGCTCTGCCAGCCGCTTCATCTCAGCAAGGCTTGCGTCCTTCGACCCGTCGTTGACGAACAGCACCTGAAGCTCCGCTTTGCCGCGCAGCTCCTCTGCTGTCTTCACGATTTCTTTATAAAAGATAGGAATTGCCTCCTGCTCATTGTAGCAGGGAACGATCACTGAAATTTTGTCCATAAGCAGCTCCTGTCACCCCTCCCGGGTGTCCGACTCTTTCTTCTTCTCGTCAAAGCCCTTTGTCTCGTCAATCAGGAAGGGCGGCCTGTTCCGGGAAGCGTCCAGCGCTCTCCAGATATATTCTCCCAGCAGTCCCAGCATCACCATGATAACGCCAAAGGAAAAGAGCATCAGCACCATCAGGGAAGTCCAGCCCGGCATATCCTCCACGCCGGAAACTTTTTGCGCCACCAGCACGATTCCCCAGACCACCGCCGCAATGGCGTAAGCGGAACCCAGGAAGGACATGAACCGCACCGGGAAATAGGAAAAGCTCATCATGGAGTCCACCACCAGCTTGACCTTCTTGGAGAGGGTCCAGCGGGACTTGCCGATTTCCCGGTTCTTCCGGTGGAAATACACCCTGTCGCTCTTAAAGCCCACCCAGAGCACCTGGAGGGTAAGGGCAGAGTTCTTCTCATCCAGCATCAGCAGGACCTCTATCACCTGCCTGTCCAGAAGATAGCAGTCGAAGCCGCCCTTTGGCATGTCCTTGACCACCAGCTTGCGCATCAAAGTATAGTAAAGGTTGGCAAAAAACTTCTTCACCGCGCCCTCGTCCCGTTCCGCCCGGACCGCCAGCACGACCTTGTTGCCTTCCTTCCATTTCTCATACAGCTGCAGGATCAGCTCGGAATCCTCCTGCAGATCCGCCTGTTTCGTCACCGCGCAGTCGCCGGTGCAGACGGAAAGTCCCGCCAGGATCGCGGCATGCTCTCCGAAATTCCGGGACAGCCTCACAAGGCGTACATTCTCATCCATCCCGCGGATCTGGTTCATGATTTCCCAGGAATTATCCCCCGAACCGTCGTCCACAAAGACAATCTCATATTCCTCCAGCTTATGAAGAATCTTCTCCTTCATATCCTGGTACAGCAGCATCAGGGTATCCGAGTTCCAGTATACGGGAACAATAATTGAAAGCTTGCTCATCGCCTGCGGCTTCCTCCTACTTCCTTCAGATATTCATCGTAATCGCGGATATATTCGTTTCCGTCATAATGGGTATTCGCCAGCACCAGAAGCACGGAATCCTCGCTGAAATCATACATATCCTTCCAGACCATCGTGGGCAGGTACAGTCCCATTCTGGGCCGGTTCAGCTCAATGATCTCCTCCTCAAAGCCGTTGTCCACGCGCACCTTGCTGGAACCGCTCACATTGATAAGGACGAACTCGGAGTCCCGGTTGGCGTGCTGCCCCCGGATCACGCTGCTGTCCGAGCCGTAGATATAGAACACCCGCTTGATTTCAAAGGGAATGTCCATGGCTCCCTCCACGACCACCAGCTTTCCTCTCTCGTCTCCCAGATCCCCAAATTCCAGGATTTTGTACTGATCTTTGATACTCATACTGTCTCTCCCTGATTTACTCTCTATTTCTGCACCGCTCCCCGGCGCGGCCGGTCCTCCCGGCCTAAAACGCGTTCAGCGCCTCAATCACATAGGTCTGCTCTTCCTCTGTCATGCCGTTGTACATGGGCAGCGAAAGCACCTCTTTGGCATACTGCTCCGTAATCGGGAAGGCCCCTTCCTGATAACCCAGGTACTGATAAGCCTCCGAAAGATGGGGCGGGATCGGATAATGGATGATCGTTCCGATCTCTTTTTTCTCCAGATACTCCTTCAGTTCATCTCTCTTCTCGCAGCGGACCACAAACTGATGCCACACAGCGGTCGCTCCCTCCCGGATGCCGGGAAGCGTAAGCTTCGGGTTCCGGATCTCCTGAAGGTACCGGGCCGCGATCTGGCAGCGCTCCTCCTCGCATTCCTGTACATGACGCAGACGGACCCGCAGAAGCCCTGCCTGCAGCTCGTCCAGTCTGGAATTGGCTCCCACGACCTTATTATAATACCGTTTCTCGCTTCCGTAATTGCGGAACACACGGAAGTCCTGGGCCAGCCCCTCGTCCTTTACGACCACGCCGCCCCCGTCTCCGAAGGCGCCGATATTCTTGGAAGGGTAGAAGGAAAAGCAGCCCACATCTCCGAAGGTGCCTGTCATCTGCCCGTCGAAGCAGGCTCCGTGGGACTGGGCGCAGTCCTCCACCAGCTTCAGGTGGTATTTATCCGTCAGCGCCTTCACGGCCGCCATATTGGAGGCCTGTCCGTAGAGATGCACCACCAGCACGGCTTTCGTGCGCTCTGTGATCTTCTCCTCGATTTTGGACGCGTCGATATTGTAATACGCGTCCGGCTCCACGAAGACCGGCGTGGCCCCGTTGATGGTAATGCCCATCACGCTGGCGATATACGTGTTCCCCTGGACGATGACCTCGTCCCCCGGCCCGATGCCCAGAAGCCGGAAGGCAATCCACAGGGCGTCCAGGCCGCTGGCCAGGCCCACGCAGTAGTTCCCGCCGGTATAGGCCGCGAACTCCTCCTCAAAGCTCTTCACTTCATTTCCCAGCACGTACCAGCCGGAGCGCAGAACCTCCAGAGCCTTGTCCTCAAATTCCTTCTGATATCTGAAAAAACCCCGGTCCATCCGGTTCGCCATAATCTTCATCATCGATTCCTCTTTTCAGCCCATTATTCTTTATCATACCATGCTGTGAAATATTCGTCAATCAATGCCTGCGCTTCCGCCGGAGCTTCTTCCAGGCTTCCATCCAGCCTGGCCAGAAGCCTGGTAAGCGTTTCCGCTCCGGCTCCGTTCAGATGATCCACGTCGATATAGCTTTCCTCTCCCAGGTTCAGGTATTCGTCACGACACAGATTAAAATCCAGATACGGCACTCCATAGCCGTCCGCCAGCTCCTGGATATACTGATGTGCCATATCATAGGGGCCAATTTCCTGCAGATAGCGGTCGAAACTTGGCGCTGTCACAAAAACCAGGCGGATCTCCTCTTCCCGGCAGAACTCCACAATTCTCTCGATATATTCCAGCGTATAGGTCACGTCGCTGTCCATGTCCTCCGGCACATCCCCGAAGTTGTCCCACCAGGTGATCTCCTCCGCATGAAGCACTGCGTCCGACCATACGAAGCCCCGGCCTGCGTAATACTCCTGATCCACAGCCACCGGCGCATAGCTTCGGTACTCCTCCGTCCGTTTTTTCTCCAGAACGCTCCGGATATAGGAAGGCTCCCCAAGCTGCTGCCAGTTCCGCCGAAAGGGCAGGAAGCGGTTCGTATACTCGTCCGCCTCGGAGGTCGCCAGCAGAAATTCCAGCTTGTTCGGCGACAGGCGCATATAATCGGAAATGATATTCGCCTGCACCAGATCCCGGTCCTTTTTGTCGATAAACAGGAATTTGTAATGCATATCCAGATAAACGGTCTTCAAATCGTTGTAGCGGGCCGCCTCCCGGAGAAGATAATAGGAAGTGTCATAATTCTGGGAGGAGGATCCCAGGTTAAACGACGCTTTGCCGGTGAGCTCTGTAAAAAGCTGCGGGTCATAGGCCCGGAAGCAGTGGGAGCTCCCCAGGAACAGGGTGTCGATTTGTTCTCCTTCGTCCGCGGCTTCGTAAAACTCGTGCAGAGTCAGCCGCGTATAGCTGGAGGCGTCGTCCACCAGCAGGTAATTGCAGGCCTTTACCAGAAGCCCCAGCAGAACTGCCACAGCCAGAGCCATAGCGCAGAACCGCAGCGCTCCATGCCTGGAAAACCGCTCTTTTTCTGTCTTTTTTCTTTTCACAGGACGTACCTCCCTTCCTGATCAAAAGCTGTGCTTCCCGACCGGTTCAGAAATGGGAACCGTAACGCTCAAAACCGGCTTAAAACTGGGTATACAGGAACTGGCTCGTATCATAGGCCGCCCCGTAGACGCCTAAGACTACCACCGCGCCAATCATACCCGCATAAATCAGACAGCGCGCCGCCGCGTTCTGCCCCAGAATCCACCGGCGGAAGCCAAAGCCCCGCTCATTTGCCACATCCTTGAGCACCACCGCCAGAATTCCCAGCAGCACCAGGAGCCACTCAAAGACCGTCAGCTCCATGCCCGCAAAATCCCGGAGCCGGAAATCCGTCAGGAGAATCAGAAGCATTCCCTTCAGATCTCCCAGAGAATTCACCCGGAACACCATCCAGGTCAGATCCACGAAGAGGAACACCAGAAGCTGCTTTACCGGCCTTGGAAGCTTCCAGTTTTTGATGTCAAAAATCTGAGCCAGACCGTGCAGGCCGCCCCAGGCCAGGAAATGAAAGCCTGTGCCGTGCCAGACGCCGCTCACCAGAAAGGTAAGCAGGATATTGACAGCCCGGCGGAGCCTCCCCTTCCTGCTGCCTCCCAGCGGAATATAGAGATAGTCCCGCAGCCAGGAGCTTAGGGACTGGTGCCACCGACGCCAGAAATCCTGGACGGAATCCGCCAGATAGGGCCGCCGGAAATTCGCAAGAAGGTCAAAGCCCAGAAGCTGCGCCGTTCCCCTGGCGATATCCGTATACCCGGCGAAATCGCAGTAGATCTGAAACGCGTACAGAACCGTCGTCAGGACAATCTCCACGCCGCCGAAGGCACCGAACTGGCTGTAGACCGCATTTACCGGAATGGCTATCCGATCCGCAATCAAAAGCTTCTCGCAGAGGCCCCAGAGAATCAGAAGGCCGCCATTTCGGACGCGCTCCAGATCCCGCAGTTCCCGCGCCTCCCGCTCCGGAAGCTTTCGGATCTGGGCCAGCAGATTTTTGCTCCGCTCGATGGGCCCCTGGATCAGCTTCGGGAAAAAGGCCTGGAACAGGGCAAAGTTGAGAAGATTCCGCTCCGCCTCCGCTTTCCCGCCGTGCACATCCGCCAGATAGCCGATGGCCTGGAAGGTATAGAAGGAGATTCCCACCGGGAGCAGAATTCCCAGGGAATTATATTTGAAAAAGCCAAGCGCGATCACATGGAAGGCGATCACTGCCGCGAAAATGCCTCTGGCAGGAAGGCCCGTCCTTTCCCGCCCGCTTTCCAGGGCCAGGCCGGCCAGCCAGGTCACCAGCGTGGAAAGGATCAGGACCAGAAACGCCGTCCCTCCCAGGCTTGCGCAGAACAAATAGCTGGCCGCAAGAAGCCAGCCCTTCCGGGCGCGGCCCGGCAGAATCAGGTATCCCAGCCATACAATCAGGAAAAAGGCCAGAAAGGCCAGCGAAGTAAAGCTCATAGGTTCCTCCGTCTCTGCTTTCCATACAGAAGAAAATCAAGCAGCCAGAATTTCTTGGTAACCACGATAATCACTGCGGTAATCAGGCTCATCACCGCAAAGGAGGCCAGAGCGAAGCCCGCGCCCTCCAGCGTATAGAGATGGTACCTCCCGCCGTCGTTCAGCACTGTGGCAAAATGGAAA
Organism: uncultured Merdimonas sp.; assembly: GCA_944383645.1. Taxonomy (GTDB): domain Bacteria; phylum Bacillota; class Clostridia; order Lachnospirales; family Lachnospiraceae; genus Laedolimicola. Next base: position 4,065 of record CALWQJ010000045.1, on the reverse strand, counting down.
TGAAGCACGTAAATCTCCAGCGTATAGCCGCCCAGGAAGGCCAGGAACCGCTTTCCCCGCCCGTCCTTCAGATAATAAAGCAGCAGAACCACGGCCATACAGCCCGTAAAGGAAGCCAGCATCTGCCGCCCCAGCAGAAAAAGCGTGCTCACATCCTGCAGGTCCCAGACCGCCGCCATCAAGAGCAGCAGAATGAGGGAGGCCGCGCACAGCAGTCTTTTCGCCGTCTCCGGAATTCTTCCAAGCATCTCCCTATATTCTCCCGCCAGATAGCCGGCAAGGTAAAAGGGCAGGTAAAGCCTCGTAAGACCGGGACTCAGGAACTGCCAGCCAAGAAAGGTCTCCAGGACCACGAAGGCCGCCAGCGAAAGAAACGTGAACCAGAAGGCCGCCTTTCCATACGTTCTTCCTTTTTCCGGCCATCTCTTTTCCGCCTGTCTGCGGGCCGCGCTTTCTGCCAGCTGAGCTGTATAAACCATCGCCGTCAGGAGGAACAGCGTCATCAGGAACCACAGTCCCTCGTCCAGATCAAAGAGCACTCTCCACACGCTGGAAAGCGGACGGCGGGGATGCAGCAGAAGGATCCAGAAGAAAAAGGGCGTCAGGTAAGCCAGCGCCCGTTTTTTCAAGATCCGTCCATAATCGGAAAGGCTTCCCACGCGCCTTCCCATCCCGCACAAATAGCCGCTGACCATAATGAACAGCGGCATCTGTACTACCTTAATCACATCATAGAGATAGGGATCCTCCATATGGTTCCAGACCAGGACGTGGCCTGCCATCACCAGCAGGATCGCGGCGCCCTTGACCGCGTCGATGGTCTGGCTGCGCGCCTGCGCGGACCCTTCCTTTTTTTCAGTTACAGGCTTCATAGGCGTTTACTCCTGTACCCCCAAGTGTCACGGCAGACGTTACTCTTCCTCATTCATCTTCGCCAGCTTCGCGGCCTGGTCGGCGGCAATGCAGGCGTCGATGATCTCCTGGATATCTCCGTTCAGAATCTTATCCAGCTTGTACAGGGTCAGGCCGATTCTGTGATCCGTCACGCGTCCCTGGGGGAAGTTATAGGTGCGGATCTTCTCGGAGCGGTCGCCCGTTCCGATCTGGCTCCGTCTGGCCTCTGCCTCCGCGTCATGGGCCTTCTGGCACTCGATATCATAGAGCTTGGCCCGCAGGAGGGCGAAGGCCTTGGCCTTGTTCTGCAGCTGGGACTTCTCCGTCTGGCTGTACACCACGATTCCCGTGGGGTAATGGGTCAGACGCACGGCTGAGTCTGTGGTGTTGACGCACTGTCCGCCGTTTCCGGAGGCACGCATGACGTCGATGCGGATATCCTTCTCGTCGATCTGCACGTCCACCTCTTCCGCCTCCGGCATCACAGCCACCGTCACGGTCGAGGTGTGGATCCGTCCGCCGGATTCCGTCTCCGGCACGCGCTGTACCCGGTGCACGCCCGACTCATACTTCATCACGGAATAGGCGCCCTGGCCCTGGATCATAAAGGTCACGCTCTTCATGCCGCCGATGCCTATCTCGTCGGCTTCCATGACCTCCACCTTCCAGCGGCGGCTTTCCGCGTAATGCACATACATCCGGTAGATCTCCGCCGCGAACAGGGCCGCCTCGTCTCCGCCGGCTCCGGCGCGGATCTCCACGATTACGTTTTTGTCGTCATTGGGGTCCTTGGGCAGCAGCAGCACCTTCAGGGTGTGCTCCAGCTCCTCGATGCGCTCCTTCGCCCCGGAGAGCTCTTCCTTGAGCATCTCCCGCATCTCCTCGTCGTTTTCCTCCTCCAGCATCTGGAGGCTGTCCTCGACGGTCTCCTTACATTTCTTATATTCCTTATAAGCGTCCACAATGGGCTGCAGATCGCTCTGCTCCTTCATCAGCTTCCGGAACCGGGCCTGGTCGTTCACCACCGACGGCTCGTTCAGCTCGTTCATCAGATCCTCATAGCGCAGGAGCAGGTCGTCCAGCTTGTCAAACATGTTCTTTCCTCCATCATTTTTTTCATCGTCACCGGGAACCGCTGCTCAGCGGCGGTTCCTCAACGGCGGCTTTTCCGCGCCTTTACCACCCGGTCCAGCCCGGCCAGATCGCGGACCACCTCTATCTCGTCGAAGCCCTCGTCCCGCAGAAGGGCCGGCACGCTCTCTCCCTGATCGAAGCCGATCTCCAGGCAGAGCCGTCCGCCGTCCTTTAAGTACCGGGGGCTTTCCTTCGCAAGCCTTCTGTAAAAGTACAGGCCGTCCTCATGGCCGTCCAGGGCCATAAGCGGCTCATGCGTCCGCACCTCCTCCATCAGTCCCGGGATGGCGCCGCTGGGAATGTACGGGGGATTGGACACAATCAAATCAAAGCTTCCTTCTATCTTTTCAAATAAATCACTCTGCACCAGCCTGGCCGGAAGGCCCAGACGGTCCCGGTTCTTCTCTGCCATCTCAAGGGCCCCGGGGGACAGATCCGCTCCAATCCCTTCCGCGCCCGGACAGTAATGAAGAAGGCTCAGGAGAATGCAGCCCGATCCGGTACACAGATCCAGGAAACGCATGCCCGGCTTTAAGTATTTCAGCGCCTCTTCCACTAGAAGCTCCGTATCCTGCCGTGGCACCAGCACCTGGTCGTTCACCAGAAAGGACAGACCCATGAACTCCTGCTCCCCTGTGATATGCTGCAGCGGAATTCTCTGCTCCCGCAGCGCCAGAGCATCCAGAAAACGCCTCTCCTGTTCTTCGGTAAGCGCCTCCGTCGGATAGGCCAGGTAATGGCTCCGGCTGACGCCTGCGGTCCATTCCAGCAGGTACCAGGCGTCCAGCTCCGCCTCCGGCACTCCGGCTTTCTCAAGCCTTGCCGCGCCCTCCCCTACAGCCTCCCGCAGAGTCAAGCTTCTTCCTCCAGAACGCCCTCGATGTCGGCAGGCTCTTTTTCCTCCAGAACCTCCTCCACATCCGCGGGCTCTCTTTCCTCCGGGACTTTTCCGGCATCCGCAGGCTCCGCCGCCAATTTTCCTTCCGCAGGCTCCGCCTCTTCCTCCTGCAGCGGCTCTCTGCCCTGCCATGCCCTCCAGTCAAAGACTGCCTCCACGGCGGCGATAGCCACCTCTATCATGCTGTCGTCCGGCTCCTTTGTGGTCAGACCCTGCAGCCACAGGCCGGGACGGCTTAAAATTCCCACCAGCTTGTTGTCCGTGTTTCCGGCGAAGCGGATGAACTCATAGGAAACACCGGCAATCACAGGCACCAGGGCCACGCGGAACACCACCCGCAGGATCGGCGAATCCACACGGATGAAAATAAAGAAAATAATGCTGATCACCATGACAATCAGCATAAAGCTGGTACCGCAGCGCTTATGCTGCCTGGAGCTCTTTCTTACGTTTTCCACGTTAAGCGGGAGTCCATGCTCCACACAGTTGATGCACTTGTGCTCCGCTCCGTGGTACTGGAACACCCGCTGGATATCCTTCATCAGAGAGATCAGCAGCACATAGCCGATGAACAGAAGCAGACGGATCGCTCCCTCGATCACCGCAAGCACCGTGTCCGACACGATGACATTGCGCAGAAGAGCCGCCGCGAAATAGGGCAGCACCATAAAGATCGCCACCGCCATCACAATGGAAAAGGCGACGGTGAGACCCATCACTACCTTTTCCGCCCGTTCCCCGAACAGCTTCTGGATCACCGTATCCGCCTTGGAGGGCTGCGCCTCCTCCTCGTCATAAAAGCTGGCGGAAAAGGTCAGACACTTCATTCCCAGAACCAGAGAATCGATAAAGCTGATCACGCCGCGGACAATGGGGATCTTCCTCAGGCTCTTGCTCCCGGCTCCCTCATAGGTGCTTAAGTGTACCTCAATCTCTCCGTCAGGCTTTCTTACGCCTACCGAATATACATCCTGATTCTTCATCATGATGCCTTCCAGAACGGCCTGCCCTCCGATTCCCGAAGACTTTCCTGCTGTACTCATCAATCTATTTATCCTCCTAAAACAAAAAGGGTGAGATTGTCCAACCTCACCCCTTGCTCACACTTCTTATTTCGTGATGCCATATTTACGATTGAA
>CALWQJ010000044.1 GCA_944383645.1 uncultured Merdimonas sp. | reverse complement strand
AGGAGGGCCTTCCCATCCAGTACCAGGCGGACGCCATGGATGGAATCTGCAGCAGTTTTTATTCGGAAGCGGAGAAGACGCTTTTCGTGGACGCGGCGGTGCGTGCGCTGGCCCGCAGGCTTCCGGAGCGGCGGGAGGAATTCCGCCAGGCCGCGAAGGACTGCACAGCGATAGGGCGCGACATCTGTCTGCGGGTGCTGGATGAGGACTGGCAGCAGGAAAAAGAGGCGATTTTGTCCAGCGCCCTGGACAGCTCCAAGCAGGTGCAGGGAACGCTTGCGCTGATCTGCGCGGGGCACCGGGAATGGGAGCCGCAGATGAAGGCGTTCCTGGCTTCCCGAAAGGCGCAGGAACGGGAGCTGGCCATCCGGGTTTTGCGCGCCTGGGGCGCGGATCAGTACCGGGAGGAGCTTCAGAAGGCGCTTGAGACAGAAAAGAGCAAGAAGCTAAAGGAGCTTCTGCGGGACAGCCTGGGCGCGGAAGCGGCAGAGGCGGACGGAAGAGGCGGAACGGGCCAGCTCACAAGCAGCCGGGAGCTGGCGGCGGAAATCTTAAAGGGAGGAAAGAAGCGGAAAGCCGCATGGGCTTATGAGACGCCCTTTAGCGAGGTACATAAGAAGGATGGAACCCTGGCGGAGGAGGAATATCTGCAGGCCATTCTCGTGTCCTACGCGGATATGTCTGTGCCTGGGGTGAATCAAAAGGCCTTGCGCCTGGCGGCAGAGCTTGAGGAAAAGGAGCTGGGCCGCTACGTGCAGGAGCTCTTTGACAAGTGGCTGGCGGCAGGGGCGGAGGCCAAGAAAAAATGGGTGCTCTACGCGGCCTCCATCCATGGCGGCGAGGAGATTGTTCCTGTTTTCTGGAAGCAGATTCAGGAATGGCCCGAGCGTTCCCGGGGGGCCCTGGCGGCGGAGGCGGTCAAAGCCCTGGCCTTAAATGGAGGCACGACAGCCCTCCTGAAGGTAGACCAGATTTCCAGAAAATTCAAGTTCCGCCAGGTAAAAACCGCCGCTGGCGAGGCCCTGCAGTCTGCGGCGGCCGCCCTTGGCATCAGCCGCGCGGAGCTGGAGGATCGGATCGTGCCGGATCTGGGCTTTAATGAGCGGATGGAGCGGGTGTTTGATTATGGGACGCGGCAGTTCCGGGTCTATCTGACGCCTGCCCTGGAGCTGGAGATCCTGGATGGGGATGGAAAGCGCTTAAAGAACATGCCCTCGCCTGGAAAGCGGGACGACGAGACCAGGGCGGCGGAAGCCTACGCAGAGTTCAAAGCCCTGAAAAAGCAGCTGAAAACCGCAGTGTCCAACCAGAAGCTGCGCCTGGAGCAGGCATTGACGGCGGAACGGCTCTGGAGCGCGGATCAGTGGAAGAGCCTCTTTGTCAAGAATCCGGTCATGCACCAGTTTGCCATCGGCCTGATCTGGGGCGTCTACGAGGACGGGCGCTTAAAGGATACCTTCCGCTATATGGAGGATGGAAGCTTCAATACCCGGGAGGAGGACGAGTTTGCATTTCCGGAAGAGGGCCAGATCGGCCTGGTGCATCCGATCGAGCTTTCCGGGGAGGAGCTGGCGGCCTGGAAGGAGCAGCTTTCCGATTATGAGGTGACGCAGCCCTTCGAGCAGCTGGAACGGCAGGTGTACCGGGTGGAAGAGGAGGAAAAAGGAAAGACAGAGCTCACCCGCTTCGGCGGCAAGCTGCTGAACGGCCTTTCCCTGTCCGGCAAGCTCCAGGGCATGGGCTGGTACCGGGGTTCCGTCCAGGACGCGGGCGTCTATACGACCTTCTACCGGGAGGATGGAGAGCTGGGCGCAGAGCTTGAGTTCTCCGGCTGCTATGTGGGAGATGAAAACGAGGAGGTCACGGTCTATGGAGCCCGTTTTTATAAGGCGGGAACCGTGCAGCGGGGCAGCTATGTGTATGATACCATCAAGAAGGAAAATGAGTATACACTGGAGCAGATAAGTCCCCGGTATTTCAGCGAGATCGTGCTGCAGCTTACCCGCGCCACTGCCTCCAGCCAGGAGCAGCTTCCCTATCCGGAGTGCCGCCAGTAAGACGCATTGACAAACACAGGGATACACCCTATAATATATAAGATTGTGTGCGGCATTTCAGGGCAGAAAGCTTTGGGAAGCGCTGGTTTTTCTGCCTGCGGCCGCCGGGAAATACAAAGAGCCCGCAGGAGGATAAGCGGGCCAGGAGGGAACAGATGAAACAGTATGGCGTAAATGAACTTCGCAGAATGTTTTTGGAATTTTTTGAGAGCAAGGGACATCTGGTGATGAAGAGCTTTTCTCTCGTGCCTCACAATGACAAGAGCCTTCTGCTGATCAATTCCGGTATGGCTCCGCTGAAGCCTTATTTCACAGGCGCGGAGATTCCGCCCCGAAGAAGGGTGACCACCTGCCAGAAATGTATCCGTACCGGCGATATTGAAAACGTGGGAAAGACAGCCCGCCACGGCACCTTCTTCGAGATGCTGGGCAATTTCTCCTTCGGCGATTATTTTAAGAGAGAGGCGATCCACTGGACCTGGGAATTCCTGACCGAGGTGGTGGGCCTCGATAAGGACCGCCTGTATCCGTCCGTCTACCTGGATGACGACGAGGCCTTCGATATCTGGAATAAGGAGATCGGCATCCCGGCGGAGCGGATTTTCCGCTTCGGCAAGGAGGATAATTTCTGGGAGCACGGTGCGGGACCCTGCGGTCCCTGCTCTGAGGTGTACTACGACAGAGGCGAGAAGTACGGCTGCGGCAAGCCCGGCTGTACCGTGGGCTGCGACTGTGACCGCTACATGGAGATCTGGAACGACGTATTTACCCAGTTTGACAACGACGGCCATAACCATTATACCGAGCTGGAGCAGAAGAACATCGACACCGGCATGGGCCTGGAGCGTCTGGCCAGCGTGGTGCAGGATGTGGATTCCATCTTTGACGTGGATACTGTGCGCGCCCTCCGGGACAAGGTCTGCGAGTTCGCCCATACGGAATATAAGAAGGACGAGACGGAGGACATTTCCATCCGTCTGATTACCGACCATATCCGTTCGGCTACCTTTATGATTTCCGACGGCATCATGCCGACCAACGAGGGCCGCGGCTACGTGCTGCGCCGCCTGATCCGCCGCGCCGCCCGCCACGGACGCCTGCTGGGCATCGAGGGCAAGTTCCTGGCCCGCTTAAGCGAGAGCGTCATCGAGGGCTCCAAGGACGGCTATCCGGAGCTGGATGAGAAGAGGGCCTTTATTTTCAAAGTGCTCGATCAGGAAGAGGAGAAATTCAACAAGACCATCGACCAGGGCCTGAATATCCTGGCGGAGATGGAGGCAGATATGCAGGCAAAGGGCGAGAAGACCCTTTCCGGCGAGAATACCTTCAAGCTGTACGACACCTACGGCTTCCCGGTGGATCTGACCAAGGAGATCCTGGAGGAAAAGGGAATGTCCGTGGACGAGGAAGGCTTCAGGGCCTGCATGGAGGAGCAGCGCGTGAAGGCCAGGGAGGCCCGTGCGGTGACCAACTACATGGGCGCGGACGCCACCGTGTACGACGAGATCGACCCGAGCGTGACCACCGAGTTTGTGGGCTATGATAAGCTGGCGGACGAGTCGGAGATCACAGTGCTGACTACGGACACCGAGGTGGTGGAGGCGCTGACAGACGGCCAGACCGGCACGATTTTCGTAAAAGAGACCCCGTTCTACGCCACCATGGGCGGACAGCAGGGCGATACCGGCGTGATAAGAAGCGCCGACGGCGAGTTCGAGGTACAGGATACCATCAAGCTTCTGGGCGGCAAGGTAGGCCACGTGGGCCGCGTGACAAAAGGCATGTTCAAGGTGGGCGATAAGGTGTCCCTTGAGGTGGCGTCAAAGAAGCACGCGGACACCTGCAAGAACCACAGCGCCACCCATCTGCTTCAGAAGGCGCTGAAGACGGTGCTGGGCGATCATGTGGAACAGAAGGGCTCTCTGGTGACGCCGGACCGCCTGCGCTTCGACTTCTCCCATTTCGAGGCGATGACCCCGGAGGAGATCGAGAAGGTCGAGGCGATCGTAAACCAGGAGATCCAGGCGGCTCTCCCCGTGGTGACGGACGTCATGAGCATCGAGGAGGCAAAGAAGACGGGAGCCATGGCGCTCTTCGACGAGAAATATGAGGAGAAGGTTCGCGTGGTATCCATGGGCGATTTCTCCAAGGAGCTCTGCGGCGGCACCCATGTGTCCAATACCTCCCAGATCCTGGTCTTCAAGATCGTGTCTGAGGCAGGCATCGCGGCAGGCGTGCGCCGGATCGAGGCCCTGACCGGCGACGGCGTGTTCGCTTATTATAAGGAGATCGAGCGGCAGCTCCATCAGGCGGCGAAGACCGCCAAGACGACTCCGGCAGGCTTGAATGAGAAGATCGAGCATCTGCAGGCGGAGATCCGGGAGCTGCACAGCGAGAACGAGTCCTTGAAGAGCAAGATGGCCAAGGACGCTCTCGGCGATGTGATGGACAAGGTTCAGGAGATCGGCGGCGTGAAGGTGCTGGCGGCCAGAGTGGACGGCGTAGACATGAACGGACTGCGCGACCTGGGCGACCAGCTCAAAGAAAAGCTGGGCGAGGGCGTCGTGGTGCTGGCGAGCGCCGTGGACGGCAAGGTCAGCCTGATGGCGACAGCCACAGACGGAGCCCAGAAGAAGGGCGCCCACGCGGGCAATCTCATCAAGGCCATCGCAGGCCTCGTAGGCGGAGGCGGCGGCGGACGGCCGGGCATGGCCCAGGCCGGCGGCAAGAATCCGGACGGCATCGACGCGGCCATCGCGAAGGCGGCGGAGGTAGCTGCGGAGCAGCTGGGACAGTAAAAGAGAATGAAGAACACGCGGCATCCTGAAACGAAGTGCAGGAAGGCCGCGTGTTTTTGATTAGCTTCTTGAAAAGAATTTCCCGGTATGGTAGGCTTTACATAGACGGAATATTGAAAGAAAAGGTGGAAGAAAGCGACATGAGTCTGTATTTGATGGCGAAGGATCTTCCTGTGCTGGAAATCGGACAGGGGGAGTGCAGAATTCTGAACAGAGAGCTTCTGCCGTTCAGCCTGCGCAAAGAAAAAGTGGCCCTGGAGGATTTCTACGGCACCTGGATGAACAGCCGGGCGCTTCAGCTGTCCAGGAGCAACAGCAAGATGATCCTGAATTCCATGCGCGTCTCCCAGACAAACGCCTACAAGATCTGCCAGACCTGTCATGGAGCCAGCCTGTCTGACATGTACTGGTTTAAGGAAAAAGAGGAAGAAAAGGAGCTGGTCTGGAGCGAGGTGAGCCTTTTTCGGAATGATATTTCCAGGGGAATGGCCTCCACGGCGCTGGTGGGAGACGTTCTGCGGGAGCGTGGAAAGATCCATACGCCGGAGCTGACGACCCAGGGCGTGGCGGCAAAGGCCTGGGTGCGGAAGGGGCAGGAGCTCTATTTATATAAGATAGGAAAGAAAGAGCTGGCGGCCTCCGCGGTTCTTGACACGCTGGGTTTTGCCCATGTGCCCTATCAGAAGGTGGAGGGAGAGGAGCTGGACCGGGTAGTGACTGCCAGACGGAAGGAACGGATCCGGGCTCTGGACGAGCGGGTGGTGAAATGCAGGCTGATTGCCTCGGAAGAACACTCCATGGTCAGCTTTGAGGATTTTCAGATATACTGTCAGGAAAACGGGAAAAATGTGTTCGAGGAGACGCTTGCGCTGGACAGGCTTCATTATCTGGAAATGCAGATCGCCGATTATATCCTGAACAATATCGATCGGCATGGCGCGAACTGGGGCTTTTTCATGGACAATGAGACCGGAAGGCTGGAAAAGCTCTATCCGCTGATGGATCACGATCAGGCTTTTTCTGACGTGGAAGGAATGCGGTCCCAGACGACGGAGCAGAATCTCGATCTGGAGACGGCGGCGCTTCTGGCGCAGACAGAGCTGCATGCGGATCTGGGCAGAATCCTTCAGATGGCGCAGCCGGAGGGAATCAGCGAAAAGCAGTGGGCGCAGGTGCAGAGGCGGGCGGCGGAGCTGGACGAGCGCTGCCGGATTTATGAGAGCGAATTATAGAAGAAGACAGAAAGCAGAAAGGAACGGAAAAATGTATGATTATCTGATTGTCGGCGCGGGACTTTACGGCGCTGTGTTTGCGAGACAGGCAAAGGAACAGGGAAAATCCGTCCTTGTGATTGACAAGCGGCCGCATATCGCGGGCAATGTCTACACAGAAGAGGTGGAGGGCATCCAGGTGCACCGGTACGGAGCCCATATTTTCCATACGAACAACCGGCAGGTCTGGGAATATGTGAACCGTTTTGCGGAGTTTAACCGGTTTACGAACTCGCCTGTGGCCAATTACCACGGAGAGCTCTACTCCCTGCCCTTCAATATGTATACCTTCAATAAAATGTGGGGCGTGGTGACGCCCCAGGAGGCGGCGGAGAAAATTGAGGAGCAGCGGAAGGCGGCCGGCATCACGGAGCCGAAGAATCTGGAGGAGCAGGCTATCAGCCTGGTGGGAACGGATATCTATGAAAAGCTGGTAAAGGGCTACACGGAAAAGCAGTGGGGACGTCCCTGTACGGAGCTCCCGGCCTTTATCATCCGGCGGCTCCCGGTGCGCCTCACCTTCGACAATAATTATTTTAACGCCCTTTATCAGGGAATCCCGGTGGGCGGCTACACGAAGCTTGTGGCAAACATGCTGGAGGGCATCGAGGTGCGCCTGGGCGTGGACTATCTGGAAAACCGGGAGGAGCTTGATCCGCTGGCCCGCAGAATCGTGTATACAGGCCCTGTCGACGCCTTCTTCGGCTACCGCCTGGGATATCTGGAGTACCGATCCGTGCGGTTCGAGACGGAGGTGCTGGACATGCCGAATTTCCAGGGCAACGCGGCGGTGAATTATACGGATCGGGAGACGCCCTGGACGCGGATTATCGAACATAAATGGTTTGAATTCGGAAAGGACGCGGAGGGCAACGAGCTTCCAAAGACGGTTATCAGCCGGGAGTATTCGGCTGAGTGGAAACCGGGAGACGAGCCCTATTATCCGGTAAACGATGAGAAAAACGGAGCTCTGTACGCAGAATACAAAAAGCTGGCAGAGCAGGAGAGCAGGATAATCTTCGGCGGCAGACTGGGCGAGTATAAATATTACGATATGGACGCGGTGATCGCCAGCGCTCTTGCGAAAGCGGAGGAAGAGCTGGGGCGGCGGTAAGGCCGGAAGCGGAAAAAAGAAGGAAACAGAATCAGGAAACACAGAAAAGTACAGATAAAAGCAGGATGCCTTTGAATGAATCGGAGGCATCCTGCTTTTATCATTTTACAGCCTTTCTGAAGACGGACTGTATTTGTCCTTCGTACCCTGAAGCGCGATCCTACAGCAGAAGCTTCAGACCGGATGCTCAGGTATCGTCTTGCGCAGAATACCCTTTGCGTTTGAAAGAAACAAGAGACAAATTTCAGAAAAAAAGAACTACAGAATAAGGTATGATATTCGGCGCTACATACGGTTGATGAATTCTTCGACCGAGCGGACCTGACGAGCAAGAAGAAACCAGCGATTCAGCTGGGAAGAATTTTTCTGATGGAGAATTCGTTCCCGGATTCCAAGCGGAACCTTCCCGTAATCGGACAGGGTCTCGAGAATGCATTCTGCTTTCCCCTCCGCGATGCCGAGGTCGTGAGCTTCGGCGTGAAGGAGGCAGCAGGCATCTGAGTGAAAAAAGGATTTGTGCTCCACGCATTACCCTCCCTTCTTGTAAGGCGATTATAGCCTGTTTAAAACGTATGATCAAGGGAAACAGGAAAAGCAGACAGGAGAAGACAAAGAAAGACAGGACTAAGACTGCTTATGTGGGGGCGGTTACGAGGCTTCACCTCGTAAGCAAGGCAGAAAGACAGCTTCTTACACGCAAGCGTGACGAATCTGCCTTTCTGCCTTGCCCCGGGTGAAATCTGTAACCTTGTATATGCATGTTTCCCAAAAAATACAACAATCAAATGGACAATCATCAGGCATTATGTTACAATCAACTATGTATGGAGATATCAAAAACGCCTTGCCAGGGCTGCCTTCAGTTTACAAGGCCACACACGTTTCCGGCGGCTGGTTTCTGGCGGGCGGAAGTGTGTATGCTCTTGTAAACTGAAGGTAAAAATAAGGAGGAAAAACAAATGGCTAGAAAAATGAAGACCATGGATGGAAACCATGCAGCGGCGCATGTATCCTATGCGTACTCCGACGTTGCGGCTATCTATCCGATTACCCCTTCATCCGTTATGGCGGAAGCCACAGATGAGTGGGCCACACAGGGAAGGAAGAACATCTTCGGACAGACCGTACAGGTAACCGAGATGCAGTCTGAGGCAGGAGCCGCAGGCGCTGTACACGGCGCGCTGGCAGCCGGCGCTCTGACGACTACCTTTACGGCATCCCAGGGTCTGCTGCTGATGATTCCGAACCTCTACAAAGTAGCCGGCGAGCAGCTGCCGGGTGTATTCAACGTATCTGCCCGTGCTCTTGCAAGCCACGCGCTGTCCATCTTCGGAGATCACTCCGATGTGTACGCCTGCCGTCAGACCGGAGCAGCGATGCTCTGCGAGTCCAGCGTACAGGAGGTTATGGACCTGACCCCGGTTGCACACTGCGCAGCCATCAAGGGAAAGATTCCGTTCATCAACTTCTTCGACGGATTCCGTACCTCCCATGAGATTCAGAAGATCGAGACCTGGGACTATGAGGATCTGAAGGATATGGTGGATATGGACGCTATCGACGCGTTCCGCCGCAATGCCCTGAATCCGGAGCATCCCTGCGAGAGAGGTTCCGCTCAGAACCCGGATATCTTCTTCCAGGCAAGAGAGGCATGCAACCCCTACTACGATGCGATGCCGGTTATCGTACAGGAGTACATGGACAAGGTAAACGCAAAGATCGGCACCAACTATAAGCTGTTCAACTACTATGGAGCAGAGGACGCAGAGCATGTAATCGTTGCTATGGGTTCTGTCTGCGATACCATCGAGGAGACCATTGACTACCTGCTGGCAGCAGGCGAGAAGGTCGGCGTTGTGAAGGTACGTCTGTATCGTCCGTTCAGCGCTGAGGCTCTTGTGGCCGCGATTCCGGAGACTGTAAAGAAGATTACGGTTCTTGACAGAACAAAGGAGCCGGGCGCTCTTGGCGAGCCGCTGTACCTTGACGTCGTAGCAGCTCTGAAGGGAACGAAGTTCCATGACACACCGGTATACACCGGACGTTACGGCCTTGGTTCCAAGGACACCACTCCTGCTCAGATCGTTGCTGTATACCACAACGACAGCAAGGAGAAGTTCACCATCGGTATCGTGGATGATGTGACCGGACTTTCTCTGGAAGTAGGCGCTCCCATCGTTACGACTCCGGAAGGAACCATCAACTGCAAGTTCTGGGGACTTGGCGCAGACGGTACGGTAGGCGCGAACAAGAACTCCATCAAGATCATCGGTGACAACACTGACATGTATGCTCAGGCTTACTTCGATTATGACTCCAAGAAGTCCGGCGGTGTGACCATGTCCCACCTTCGTTTCGGAAAGAGCCCGATTAAGTCTACATACCTGATCCACAAGGCAAACTTTGTAGCATGCCACAATCCGTCCTATGTACGCAAGTACAACATGGTACAGGAGCTGGTAGACGGCGGAACCTTCCTGCTGAACTGCCCCTGGGATATGGAAGGACTGGAGAAGCATCTGCCGGGCCAGGTAAAGAGCTTCATCGCGAACCACAATATTAAATTCTACGTGATCGACGGTATCAAGATCGGTAAGGAGATCGGACTTGGCGGACGTATCAATACGGTTCTTCAGTCTGCGTTCTTCAAGCTGGCGAACATCATTCCGGAGGAGCAGGCTATCGAGCTGATGAAGGCTGCCGCAAAGGCTACCTACGGAAGAAAGGGCGATGCCATCGTTCAGATGAACTACGACGCTATCGACGCAGGCGCAAAGCAGGTAGTAGAGGTTACTGTTCCGGAGAGCTGGAAGAATGCGGCTGACGAGGGACTTGACTTCACACATGCAGAAGGCGCGCGCAAGGACGTTGTAGATTTTGTAAACAACGTACAGGCAAAGGTAAATGCTCAGGAAGGAAATACTCTTCCGGTATCTGCGTTCAAGGATTATGTGGACGGCACGACTCCCAGCGGTTCCTCCGCTTACGAGAAGCGCGGCATCGCAGTGGATATCCCGATCTGGAATCCGGAGAACTGTATCCAGTGTAACCGCTGCTCCTATGTCTGCCCGCACGCTGTTATCCGTCCGGTAGCTCTGACAGAGGCTGAGGCTGCTGCGGCTCCCGAAGGAATGAAGATGCTTCCGATGACCGGAATGGCAGATTACAAGTTCTCTATCGCTATCTCTGCTCTTGACTGTACCGGATGCGGCTCCTGTGCAAATGTCTGCCCGGGCAAGAAGGGCGCAAAGGCTCTGGCTATGGAGAACATGGAAGCAAACCAGGGCGAGCAGAAGTACTTCGACTATGCCGTTACACTTCCGGAGAAGGCAGATGTCATTGCGAAGTTCAAAGAGGCTACTGTAAAGGGAAGCCAGTTCAAGACTCCGCTGCTTGAGTTCTCCGGCGCATGCGCAGGCTGCGGCGAGACACCGTACGCGAAGCTGATCACCCAGCTGTTCGGCGACAGAATGTACATCGCGAACGCGACAGGATGTTCCTCCATCTGGGGCAACTCCTCACCGTCCACACCGTACACTGTAAACAAGAAGGGACACGGCCCCGCATGGTCCAACTCCCTGTTTGAGGACGCGGCAGAGTTCGGCTACGGCATGAGCCTGGCACAGCGCGCTGTAAGAGGCGGACTGAAGGCCAAGGTGGAGGCTCTGATGGAGACTGCCGGCGACGACGTAAAGGCTGCGGCTCAGGAATGGCTCGACACCTACAACGTAGGAGCGACAAACGGCGCTGCTACAGACAAGCTGGTAGCTGCTCTCGAGGCATGCGGCTGTGACGCTGCAAAGGATATCCTGAAGGATAAGGACTTCCTGGCTAAGAAGTCTCAGTGGATCTTCGGCGGCGACGGCTGGGCATATGATATCGGATTCGGCGGCGTAGACCACGTTCTGGCAAGCGGACAGGATGTAAACGTCATGGTATTCGATACCGAGGTTTACTCCAACACAGGCGGACAGTCCTCCAAGGCTACTCCGACCGGCGCGGTTGCACAGTTCGCTGCAGGCGGAAAGGACACCAAGAAGAAGGACCTGGCTTCCATCGCCATGAGCTATGGCTATGTATACGTGGCTCAGATCGCTATGGGCGCTGACTTCAATCAGTGTGTAAAGGCCATCGCAGAGGCTGAGGCTTATCCGGGACCGTCTCTGATCATCGCTTATGCTCCGTGTATCAACCACGGCATCAAGAAGGGCATGAGCAAGGCTCAGACCGAGGAAGAGCTGGCTGTAAAGGCCGGATACTGGCACTGCTTCCGCTTCAACCCGGCTGCTCCGGCAGAGGGCAAGAGCGCGTTCACGCTGGACAGCAAGGAGCCCACGGGCAACTATCAGGAGTTCCTGGACGGCGAGGTGCGTTACAATTCTCTGAAGCGTGCGAATCCGGAGAGAGCAGCGAAGCTGTTCGCACAGTCTGAGGCTTCCGCAAAGGCACGTTACGAGTACCTGAAGAAGCTTGGCGATCTGTATATGCCGGTTCAGACAGAGGAATAAAAACAGATATAGCTTCAAGGCAATAAGCTAAGACAGGGCAGGGAAACTGCTGCAGGACAGAAGATAGTTCTGCGGCGGTTTCCCTGTTTTTTTTGATATTCAATCATAACTATTTATGTATTTGTGTTGAATTGTATGAAAAAATAATTGACTAATTGTATCCATATTGGATATAATAATATAGAAACTAACCAATATGGATATGTCGGAATAAAAGAGGTGTTTATATGCGCTATGATATAAAAGAACTCAGGGAATCTACAGGTATGACACAAATAGCTTTTTCAGAAGCATATGGCATACCGGTCAGCACTTTGCGTAAATGGGAACAAAAAGAGGCGGCTCCAGCTCCGTATGTGATAAATTTACTGGCGAGAGCTTTGCCGATTGCAGATGCTTCTTTAAAAAAAATTCAGGGAAAAAATGAAAAGGTATATTATTATGATAATGTCCGAAGGTTTGTATCAGATATGCGGGGAAACAGAATTTATATCCAGGAAGATCTGGAAGATGTAAAGGAGCAGAATCTTGTTTTGTATCTGGAGGAGCTGTTTGAACGGTTTTATGAAATCCAGGAGAAATTTAATCAGGACTGTAAATATGATAAGGAAGAAGATATCTTGTGGACCTGAATGGGAGGTGATATATTTTGAAGAGGCATGCAAAAGAATACTATTTGATGCATAAGGATATCCCGGTTTGCCTGATGGAGATTTCTGATGACGGCACATTGGGAAGCGTCAGACGCAATGAAGCCGCTTCAGCACATTTTCCATTGGGCGGCCAAATGAATAACATGAAATTTCACGAGTGGTGGAGAGATCGGGCAATACCCAAGACGAGACACGGAGCTAGGAGCGCTCTTCAGAGACTGGGGTATTCTTCAACCAACAGCGCACTGGTTAATAACCTGGCATTAAGTCTCTCGGACTGCTATTGGATCCGTCCCAGGGAAGAGAAGCTTACATGGAAAGATACGAATTTATTTACGAACGATTTTGTAGATACTTTTGGAGAAATCACGATTAACCGGGATCATATGATTGATCTGAGAAAAGAGACAAGATTTAACTGCGCGACATCGCAGGGAGAATTGCAGAAAAAGTGGTGCATTGATAAAGAAGGCCGCAGGTATATGATTAAGGGAAATTATGGGCAGTCTTATCAGCAAAGCCTGAATGAAATTTTTGCCGCAAAGCTGCATGAACAGCAGGGTTTTTCTGAATACACACACTATTCGCTGGTTCGACTGCAGGTGGATGGGAACGTAGAGGGCCTGGGATGTATGTGTTATGATTTTTGCAGCGAGGATGTAGAATGCATCAGCGCCTGGGAATTACTTCAGACGATAAAAATAAAACAGAATGAATCTTATTACTATCCTTTGAAAAAAGTCTGTTTGAAGCTTGGAATGTCGGAAGAAAAATTTTCAGATTTTATAGATTATCAGATTATGACAGATTATCTCATAACCAATACAGACAGACATATGAATAACATTGCCATTGTAAGAAACCCGAATACTCTGCAGGTATTGGGCTTTGCACCAATTTATGATTCGGGAAATTCTATGTTTTATAATATTCCATATGAAAAATTGTCACAGGTGAGGCTGGATGATATTAGGACACATTCTTTTATAGAAAAAGAGATTAAATTACTGCAATATGTCAGAAACCGTTCTCTTGTGGACATCGATAAGGCAGAGATGGATTTTTCAATTTACGAAAAGGATGTGCTGGAGCGTCATATCAGAATACCAAAACTGAAAGAGTTGTATGAAAGAAAATTAGAGAAATTGCGGGCGTTTCAGAAGGGAAAGGACATTTGGAAAAACAGAAGCTCATTGTGATAAAATTTTCACCTAAAATCCAAGAAAAACAACTGTAAAAACACAAAAAACCATGCTACAATACAGATAAATAATCTGCCGGGCGGCAGGGCATCTACCAGGGAGGCCGTGTCAGCGCTGTTTCCGGGATGGAGTGACACAGAACAGGAGGGGGAAAAGATGCTGGCAATCGAACGAAAGAATGAAATACTGGCAATTTTGCAGAAAGAACAGAGGGTTCTGGTTTCCGAGCTGAGCAGACGGTATGAGGTGACGGACGAGACGATCCGCCGGGATCTGGAGAAGCTGGAAAAGGAAGGCTTTGTCAAGCGCACCTATGGCGGCGCGGTGCTGAATAAGAGAAAGGATCTGGATATGCCCCTGCGGATCCGGGAAAAGACGAACCGGGGGGAGAAGCAGATCATCGCGGGCCTGGTAAAGGATCTGATCGAGGAAGGGGACCGTATCATGCTGGATGCCTCCTCCACCTCTCTGATGATCTCCAAGGAGCTGAAAGAAATGGAAAAGCTTACGGTCATCACAAATTCTGTGGAGGTGCTGATCGAGCTTGCCGGCCACGACGGGATCCAGGTGATTTCCACCGGAGGAAACTTAAACGAGACCTCCCTTTCGCTGGTGGGAAATGCGGCCCAGAAGGTGCTGAACGGGTATCATGTGGACAAGGCTGTATTTTCCTGCAAGGGCATCGATATGAAGGACGGCATCACAGACTCCAATGAGCTGGACAGCGATATCAAGAACGCCATGTACGCCTGCGCGGATACGGCGATTCTGGCTGTGGACAGCAGCAAGTTCGACCACGTGTCCTTTGTCAAATCCATGCGGCTGAAAAAGGGCGATATTCTGGTGACGGACCGGAAGCCGTCGGAGGATTGGCAGAATTACCTGCAGGAGCAGGGCGTGCGGCTGGTGACGCCGTAGCAGAAAAAGAGCGAAAACCAAAGGGGCTTCAGGTGCCCCTGATACCCTCGGCAGAACGGGGTAAATCACCTGAAATATTATGCAAGGGGAAGGATGAATATGGGAGAGATTTTTTACAATCTGGCGTTTGACTTTGGGGCGTCCAGCGGGCGCATGGTGCTCTGTAAGCTGGAGAATGGAAAGCTGGAGCTGGAGGAGCTGCACCGTTTCCCGAATCCGGAGGTGCGGATCGGGGGACATATTTACTGGGATCTGTTCCGGCTTTATTATGAGATGAAGCAGGGGCTTAAGAAGGCCGCGGCGAAAAAGGTGCCGATTCAGAGCCTGGCGGTGGATACCTGGGGCGTGGATTACGGCCTTTTCGACAAGGACGGAAACCTGATAGGAACGCCGGTGAATTACCGGGATTCCAGAACGGACGGCGTCATCGACGAGATCGCGAAGGTGATTCCCCTGGAGGAGCTTTACGATCGGACCGGAATCGAGTTCATGTATTTCAATACGATTTTCCAGCTGTGGGCGGAGAAAAAGATGCGCCCGGTGATTCTGGACAATGCGGACAGGCTTTTGTTCATGCCGGAGCTGTTCGGCTATTTCCTGACGGGAATCATGTACACGGAATATACCTTTGCCAGCACCTCCCAGCTTTTGGACGCCAGAAAGCGGGAGTGGGATTTTGATCTGATAGAGAAGCTGGGGCTTAAGAAGGAGCTGTTTGGCGATATCGTGATGCCGGGCACCATCATCGGCGATCTGCTGCCTGAGGTGGAAGAAGAGACGGGCCTCCACGGAGTGAAGGTGATTGCGGTGGGCAGCCACGACACGGCCTCCGCGGTGGCGGGAGCGCCTCTTGAGTCGGACGACGCGGCTTTCCTAAGCTGCGGCACCTGGTCCCTGCTTGGTATGGTGCTGGACGAGCCGGTGCTCAACGAAGCTTCCTATAAATATAATTACACGAACGAGGGCAGCATCGACGGAAAGATTCAGTTCCTGAAGAATATCAACGGCCTGTGGATCATGCAGAACCTGCGCCGCAACTGGTGCGAGTTTGAACATGAGGTATCCTTCCCGGATATCATCCGCGAGGCGCGGGCGGCGAAGAGAAAGGACTTCACGATCAAGGTTAAGGATCCGCGTTTCACTGCGCCGCTGAATATGATGAAAGAAATTGTGGCTTACTGTGAGGAGACCGGACAGGGCAGACCTGAGGGCCTGGGCGAGATGGCCATGGCGATTTACAACGGACTGACCGACGAGTACCGCAAATCCATCCAGTACATGGAGGAGATCACCGGAAAGACCGTCTCCTGCATCAATATGGTGGGCGGCGGCATTCAGGACGAGCTGCTCTGCGAGCTGACCGCGAAGGCCACCGGAAAGCGCGTGATGGCAGGTCCTACGGAAGGCTCCGTGCTTGGCAACAGCGTCGTGCAGTTCGTGGCTATGGGAGCTATTGAGAGCGTGCAGGCAGGACGCAGGATTATCGAAAATTCCTTTGACGTGAAGATTTACGAACCATGAGTGACAGAAAGAAAGAGTACAGGGCCGGAATCCTGGACGGAGTTCCCATCGGTCTGGGATATCTGGCCGTCTCCTTTACCTTTGGAATCATGGCCGCGGACGCGGGGCTGACCGTGCTGCAGGCCACGATTCTTTCCTTAACCAATCTGACGAGCGCGGGCCAGTTCGCCGGCCTGGGCGTCATCCAGGCGGGCGCTTCCTTTGCGGAGATGGCCCTGACGGAGCTGATTATCAATCTGCGGTACTGCCTGATGTCCTGCTCGCTGTCCCAGAAGCTGGCCCGGAATATGCCGTTTTTCCACCGCTTTTTTATGGCGTATGGAGTGACGGACGAGATATTCGGGGTCTCTGTCTGCCGGGAAGGAATTCTGAGTCCCTGGTACAGCTATGGCCTGATCAGCGCAGCGGTGCCGGGCTGGACGTTTGGCACCCTGCTTGGCGCTGTGTCCGGGAGCATCCTGCCCCAGCGGCTTTTGAGCGCTCTGGGCGTGGCCCTTTACGGCATGTTCCTGGCTGTGATTCTGCCTCCGGCCCGGAAAAATAAGATTCTGATGGGAATTATCCTCGTTTCCATGGGGGCGAGCCTGCTGTTTTCCCTGCTTCCTGTCGTAAGCGGGATCTCTTCGGGCTTTAAGATTATCATTCTGACCGTCCTGATTGCGGGAGGGGCGGCCTTCCTGTTCCCGGTAAAGGAGGAGACGGAAAATGAGTAACGTGTTTGGGTATATTGCGGTGATGGCGCTGGTGACTTACCTGATCCGTATGGTCCCTCTGGTGCTGCTGAAAAAAGAGATTACGAATACCTGGGTGAAATCCTTTCTGTACTATGTGCCCTATGTGACGCTGGCAGTGATGACCTTTCCGGCGATTCTGGAGGCGACGGATTCTCCTGCTTCCGGGGCGGCCGCCCTCGTCGCGGCGGTGATTCTGGCCTACCGGGGAAAGAGTCTGATCCAGGTGGCGGCTGCCGCCTGCGCGGTGGTATTTGCGCTGGAGCTGTTTCTGGTGCGGTAGCTGCTTCTGGCACGGTAGCGCGCATTTCAGTGCGGTAGCTGCTTTTGGCGCGGCTAGCGCACAGCTCGGTGCGGTAGCGCGTGTTCTGGCGCGGCAGTGTACAGGACGCTGTTCAGGAAAGGAGCGGCAGCCGGATTTTTACGAGGCGGCAGACGTCCTTCTCCAGCGCGAATTCGATCTGTCCCTGGTGGGCTTCCACGATCTGCTTTACGATGCGAAGCCCCATGACATGGGGGGCGGACGGGATATGCTTCTGCGGTGAGGGCTGGTACAGGGCTTTTATGACAGCCAGAGGGATTCCCTGTCCGCTGTCGGAAAAGGTAAGCTCTGCCATCCCGGCGGCCTGTCTGGCTGTCAGCTCTATCCGGCAGCCGTCCGGATTGTGGCGGATGCTGTTGCCCGTCAGGTTGCGGAAGGCCCGCAGGAGAAGATCCGCGTCGCCGCCGACCATACAGCCTTCCATTTCCGGAGAGATGGAGAGTTCCAGATCGAAGGAGTCTGGGAGGCCGTTGTTCATATGCCAGGCGGCCAGCTCCCGCAGCAGAGCGGCGGGGGAGCAGGGGGCGGTCCGCAGAGGATAGGAATTGTATTCCAGTTTGGAAGTGAGGTTGAGATCCGCGATGAGGTTGCGGATCTGGAGGCTGTTCTCCTGAATGGAGGCGGCCTCTTTTTTTGCCTGCTCATCCAGGGAAGGGTTCTGCGCCAGGCTGTCCGCGTGTCCCAGAATGAGGGCCAGGGGCGTGCGGATATCGTGGGAGACCCCGGAAATCCACTCGGTGCGGGCGCTGTCCCGTTTGTCCAGGGCCAGCTTCTGGCGGAAGAGCAGAATAGAGGCGTCGTTCAACTTCTGCGCCAGAGTGGCGGTCAGCCCCCGCTCGGGCAGATTGAGGGGCTTTTGCAGATGCAGGCGTTCGATTCCTCCGGCCACGGATTTTAAGGAGCGGTAGAGGCGGACGCCGAACAGGAGCGAGAGGAAGAAGGCCATCAGCAGGTTGCACAGAAGATAGGCCGCGAAATAGGAGGGCAGAGAGCGCATGGTGGAGACGTTCATCTCCAGATCGTATTTTGCGACGGAGTTCTTTTCCGCCGCGACGACGAAGAGGCCGTCCGGGCGCGTCCAGACCTTTACCGGGTAATCCTTTAAGTACCAGCGGGTCATGGAGGCCACGTCTGTCAGGGAATAGGACAGAGGAATTTCCTCCGGCAGGTTCCGGCTCCAGACCACCTGTCCCTGCTGGTCGATGAGCATGGCGAAGGCGCAGTGCCGGTCGATCCGTTCGGAGGCCTCGCCGGAGAGCAGATACCCGCCGTTCCCATCCTCGGTCAGAGAGGCGGAAAGCGCTTCCACGCGCCAGCTGTAGTAATAGGGATCGGTCTTGTGCTGGTTTTCCCGCAGGATATAGATAAAGAAGAAGATAATATTGACGGCCAGCACCAGGCAGACGGTCAGCACCGCCGTAAGGATGTTGCGGCGGCAGATTTTCAGAAGATCCTTCATGCCCGTTCCTCCTTCGCCAGACGGTAGCCGATTCCCCGGGCCGTGAGCAGCCAGCGGGGGTGCGAGGGATCCTCCTCGATCTTTTCCCGGAGCCTGCGGATGTGCACCATCAGCGTATTCTCATAGGTATAGTAGCCGTCGCCCCAGACTGCGTCGCAGAGCGAGTCGAAGGTGACGATTTTTCCCCGGTTTTCATAGAGCTTTTTTAAGATCAGCAGCTCCTTGGCGGTAAGAGAGACCTCGCCTTCCGGAGTAGTGACGGTTCCCTGATCAAAATGGACCAGCCGGCTGCCCAGGGCCAGCGCCTTGTCCGTCTGCCGGGACTGGGCAGAGGAGAGAAAGGTCCGGCGGATGATGGCCGCCAGCCGAAGCGTCAGCTCCCTGGGAAGGAAGGGCTTGGTCAGGTAATCGTCCGCCCCGAGCCCCAGGCCCAGCAGGCGGTCGTTGTCCTGATCCCGGGCAGAGAGAAAGAGGATGGGGACGTCCGCCTGGGCCCGGAACTCCTGGAAGAGGGCAAAGCCGTCTCCGTCCGGCAGCATGACGTCCAGGATGATGAGATCCGGGACCTCCGCCCGGAAGGCCTCCCGGGCCTCCTGGCAGCTGGAGGCGGTCCGCAGGAGCTGCCAGCCCTCCTTTTTCAGGATGGAGAGCAGCAGGGAGAGAAGCTCCTGATTGTCGTCTATGATTAAAATTCTGCATTCGTAAATATGGTTCATGCCGGAAACGGCTCCTTTCCTTTGGGATTCTGCCTTGATTATAGACGATGCACAGGGGAATTGCATTCGTTTTGCGAAAAATTAAGGAAAACGTAAGGGAAGGAAAGGGGTGAATTCTTCCGCAGGATCTGCTATAATCGGGTTAGTGGATACAGAAAGAAATACAGAAAGGAATGGACAGCAGTATGGAGTATCAGATTACAGGCTGGCAGCCTGAAAAACTATTTCATTTTTTTGAGGAGATCAGCGCGATTCCCAGAGGTTCGGGAAACGAAAAGGGGATCAGCGACTACCTCGTGGAATTCGCGAAGAAGAGAGGCCTCTGGGTACACCAGGATGGGGCCTGGAATGTCATCATCAAAAAGGCGGGGAGCCCGGGAGCGGAGGACTGCGCGCCTGTGATGCTGCAGGGACACCTGGATATGGTCTGCGAGAAGAATGCGGGAGTGGAGCACGATTTTACGAAGGAAGGGCTGAAGCTGACGGTAAAGGACGGCGTGCTGACTGCGGACGGGACCACGCTGGGAGCCGACAACGGCGTAGCGGTCGCCCTGATGCTGACAGTGCTGGACGACGAGACGCTCGTACATCCTCCGGTGGAGTGCGTCTTTACCACAGAGGAGGAGGTGGGGCTCAATGGAGCTGCCGCCCTGGATAAGTCTCTGATCACCGCCCGCACCATGATCAATATGGATTCCGAGGACGAGGGAATCGGAACGGTGAGCTGCGCCGGGGGCTTAAGGATCGAGTGCGCGAGGCCGATTCAGAGAGAGGCGGCGGAGGGCACGCTGCTGCGTCTTGCCATCGGCGGCCTGAAGGGCGGACACTCCGGCATGGATATCGACAAGGAGCGCCAGAACGCCAACCGCCTGATGGCGAGAATCGTGTGGCAGCTGATGAAGCACACGGATGGAAGGCTTGTGGATCTGACGGGCGGCAATAAGGACAACGCCATTCCCAGAGAGTGCCATGCTTCCCTGATTTACGCGGAGGCGGACGAGGCTGCGAAGGCGGAGAAGCTGGCCGGAGAGCTGGCAGAGGTGCTGGCGGCTGAAATCACGCCTTATGAGGAAGGCTTTACGTGCAGAGTGGAAAAAGAAGAGGGAGCGAAGACCGCGGCCATTCCGGCAGAGGCCGCGAAGGACTATGTGACGGCCATGTACCTGGCGCCGAACGGCGTGCAGAGCCGCAACATGCATATGGACGGCTTCGTGGTAAGCTCCGTGAACATGGGCGTCGTCCGGGCAGAGGCGGACAGGCTGGTGCTGGTGTTCTCGCCCCGGTCCTCTGTGGCTTCTCTCCAGGAGGAGATGAAGGCCAGACTTGGGCTTCTGGCAGAGACCTTTGGCTTTTCTTACTCCAGCAGCGGGGAATATCCGGGCTGGAGCTACAGAGAGGATTCCCGGATCCGCGAGGTATTTAAAGAGAGCTACAGGGAGCTGTTTGGAAAAGAGATGAAGATGGAGGCCATCCACGCGGGCCTGGAATGCGGCCTGTTCTCCGACGCGCTGCCGGGCCTTGACGCCATCGCGGTGGGGCCGACCCTGAACCATGTGCATACGCCCGAGGAGAATATGCCTCTGGATTCCTGCGAGCGGTTCTATGAGCTTCTAAAGGATGTGCTGAGACGGCTGGCGGAATAGACAAATAGACACAGGAAAAAAGCATCCGGCATCCCATAAGGGCGGTTCCGGCCTGCGCCGCATCCGGCTTTGGCCCGCGGCACAGGCCGGAAGGCTAAAAAAGAGATAAGCAGCCACCTTTTGCGTTTACATATAGAAATAAATTCTTTCGCAGTATACAATTTCTGTGTAAAAAACAGGGATACGGGCGAAAAAAAGCATATATAATGCTTGTATTTTCCATATACAGAAAAAAACGCCGCGTATATCCAAAAATCTGCGGAATTTTGGATATGACAGACTGAAAATTTTCTATATATACAATTCAAAGGGGATTTCCCTGAAAAAGAGAGATTCTGGACCTGCCAGCGCGTGTTTTTGGATATCAGAATGCAAAAAATTTGTATATGTCCAAAATAGAAGTTATGAAAAGAAGGAGACGATCCCGCAGAGGATTCCGGCTTTGAGAAAGCCCGGATTCTGCGGGACCGTCTCCTTTTAGACCTCCGGCACCTCTACCTTGCTGTTGAATTTATCAAGCAGCAGCGCGAAGACGACGCCCACG
>CALWQJ010000043.1 GCA_944383645.1 uncultured Merdimonas sp. | reverse complement strand
GCACACGTTGACTGCCCGGGCCATGCTGACTATGTAAAGAACATGATCACCGGCGCTGCTCAGATGGACGGAGCTATCCTGGTAGTAGCTGCTACCGACGGTGTAATGGCTCAGACCAAGGAGCACATCCTGCTGTCCCGTCAGGTAGGCGTTCCCTACATCGTAGTATTCATGAACAAGTGCGATATGGTAGACGACGAGGAGCTGCTTGAGCTGGTAGACATGGAGATCCGTGAGCTGCTGAACGAGTACGAGTTCCCGGGAGATGACACTCCGATCATCCAGGGCTCCGCTCTGAAGGCTCTTGAGGATCCGGCCGGCCCCTGGGGCGACAAGATCATGGAGCTGATGGATGCTGTAGATACCTGGATTCCGGATCCGCAGCGTGCAGTAGATCAGCCGTTCCTGATGCCGGTTGAGGACGTATTCACCATTACCGGACGTGGTACGGTTGCTACCGGCCGTGTAGAGCGTGGTACTCTGCATCTGAACGAAGAGGTTGAGATCGTTGGTATCAAGGAAGAGACTCGTAAGACCGTTGTAACTGGTATCGAGATGTTCCGTAAGCTGCTTGACGAGGCTCAGGCTGGTGACAACATCGGAGCTCTGCTTCGTGGTGTTCAGAGAACCGAGATCGAAAGAGGTCAGGTTATCGTTAAGCCGGGCAGCATTACCTGCCACACCAAGTTTACCGCTCAGGTATACGTTCTGACCAAGGACGAGGGTGGCCGTCATACTCCGTTCTTCAACAACTACAGACCGCAGTTCTACTTCCGTACAACGGACGTTACCGGCGTTATCACTCTGCCGGAAGGCACCGAGATGTGCATGCCTGGTGACAACGTAGAGATGACCATCGAGCTGATCCACCCGATCGCTATGGAGCAGGGTCTTACCTTCGCTATCCGCGAGGGCGGCCGTACCGTAGGATCCGGACGTGTAGCTTCCATCATCGAGTAATTTTACGGACAGTAAAAATACGAATGCTTTGGACTCCCGGGGAGAAATCCCCGGGAGTTTTTGAAATCCGGGAAAAACGGGCAGCCTTGGCATTTCCCGGCAAAAAGCGGCATAAAAAGATAGGTAAATCTTTTGAAAGGGCTTTAATTTTGAGATCATATTTGATATGATAAATAAGATAAAGAGCAGACGAAAGAAGCGTAGTATACGTATGAGGAAAAGATGACGTCAAAGATGAGGCAGCGGCAGAAAATCCGTATCTTTGGCGTTTTTATGTATAGAGAACAAAAGGGATAAGGAGTGCAAAGGTGATGAAAAGACCAAAAACAATCTGGAAACAGATATGGGCGCTGATACTGGTTCTGGCTATGCTGGGAACCTCTTTGGGCCAGCCCGCGTTTACCGTGTACGCAGCCGAGACTGAGAATGGCGGCGAAAATACGGAAGACGGGCAGTCTGCGGAGACGCCGGATCCTGAGGTGAAGTGCATCTGCACAGAGCTGTGTTCGGAGGAGGCGGTACGTGAGGACTGCCCGGTATGCGCAGCAGAGGGCGCGGATCTGTCTGACTGCAAGGGTGTAGAAACTGAAACGCAGTCTGAGAGCGGAGAACAGATAAATGAGACAACACCGGAAGAAGAAGGAGCGGGAAAAGAAGAAAGTGTGATTGAGCTTCCAGTAGAGACGATTGTGCCGGATGCCGATGCGCTTCCAGACAACGACGAGCTCTTTGCAGGATACGTAGAGCAGCAGATGTATGCCGGAAGAAATGCCGGCGCCGCTCCTCTGGGAGAATTCGGAACACAGGAACTGACGGGAATAAATTTGAAAATTTATGAAGCCCTGAAGGAAAAGATCGCTCAGGTAGCGAATGGAAGCAGCTCCAGTACAGTAATCGAAATCCCGATAAGTGAGTTGGGATTGACGCAGACAGAATGGACAGCAGAGGAACTCGGAATAACTACTGCGGATCAAATCATAGAAGCTGTGGAAGATAAATTAGGGCTTGATAGATTTACTGCAATAGACTATCTTATGATAGATTGTCCATATGAACTGTATTGGTATGACAAGACAGAAGGCGTAAGTTATAACCCTGGAATTGGATATTATGGAGGAGCAGCTCAGGTTACAAAAGTGGCCTTGCAGGGGCCTCTTCAGTATTCTTTTGCGGTAGTAGAGGAATATCAGCCCTCCACTGGTGAAGCGTATACGGTCGACACTTCCAAAACCTCTGCTGCCAGTTCCGCTGTAAAGACGGCGGCTCAGATAGTAGCAGAGAATGCTGGGAAGTCCGATTATGAGAAGCTGCTGGCATATAAGAATGAGATATGTGAGCTGGTAGAGTATAACGATGGTGCGGCAGCGGATGAGGCTGCGTCTTATGGGAACCCCTGGCAGTTGATCTGGGTGTTTGACGGGGATCCGAATACCAAAGTTGTATGCGAAGGATATGCGAAAGCGTTTCAGTATCTGTGCGATCTGACAGATTTCGCAGATGAGAATATTGTCTGCTATACCGTAACAGGAACGATGGACGGCGGAACCGGTGAGGGTCCCCACATGTGGAATATCGTCACAATGGATGATGGGGAGAACTATCTTGTAGATGTGACGAACTGCGACTCGGGGTGGGAACTGTTTCTGCCCGGCGTCACAGGCAGCTGGAATTCGCAGTATCATGTCGGTACTGTAGGCTATGTGTACGATAATGACACGAAAGATATGTACGGGGAGACCATCCTGACATTATCATCCACCGAATACGCGCTGCCCTCTCCCACTGTTTCCATCAGCGGTTCAGACAGCATTACATATGGCGATACATTGACTCTTACCGCTTCGGTATTGCATACCAGCGGAACGCCGGTATATACCTGGTATCAGAATGGGACGGAAATCAGCGGTCAGACAGGTTCCACCTGTACCGTAACCGGACTGAATGCCAGCGCGACGCCTTACGAATTTACAGTAAAGGCAGCAATCGGCACAGCTGCAATAGAGAGTGCAGTATTTGAAGTTACGGTTAATAAGAAGGATCCTGATTATGAGGTTCCCACAGGCCTGACAGCGGTGGTTGGAGATACTCTGAAAAATGTGGCCCTTCCTGCCGTCTCTGGAAGCGGTAAAACACCGGGAGCATGGTCATGGCAGAATCCTGATACAGAAGTAGGAGCCGTGGGTACGCATGAATTTACAGCAGTCTTTACGCCCAGCGACACGACGAATTATAATACGGCGGTTGTTGACGTAGAGGTGACGGTCAGCGCGGCTGCTCTGACAGGCAGTGTCAGGCTGTACGGAGGGTATCAATATGGCGATACATTGACTGCAAATGTGACAGGCGCTCAGGAGGAAGCCAAGCTGGTATACAGTTTCTACAGGAATGGAGAGACAGAGCCTGTTCAGACTGGAGGGAATCCCGGGTACACGCTCAAAGCAGAGGATGTTGGTAAGACGATTTCCGTAAAAGTGACTGCGGAAGGTTACGCCGGGGAGCTCACTCCCGGTTATGGGATGCCAATCCAACCCCGCAGTATAGTCGTTAAGGCTGATAGCCTATCAAAGACCTATGGAGAAACGGATCCACCACTGACATGGAATATTTCGGCAGGTAATCTGGTAGAAGGCGACCAGCTGAAGGGAGAACTGACCCGGGCGGCGGGCGAGAACGCCGGAACCTACGCCATTTCGCCGGGGACCCTGACAAATGAGAACAATCCATGCTATGCAATCACATTTGAGCCAGGCACTCTGACGATTAGGAAAGCCGAGTATACGGTGCGGACGACTGCGGCTGTCGATTCCGAGGGGCGTCAGACAGTCATCGCCGGAATCGGAGGCTTTGCGGAGCCGGAGTTCATCGGTGTGAATGATGAACCGGTGGCTGGTATGCTGACCTATAGTTACGGCGGCGAGGAGAATATGACCTACGAGGCTGTGAAAGAGGCGCTTGCGGCTCTTCCAGTGGATGCAAAGGAAGAGATTACCTATCAGTTCGTGCCGGCTGCGGATGGAAATTATACCGGTGATAAGTCAGGCCGTCTTCCGTTCATCGTAAAAGATGTGGAATTTACCGTAAATGGAGAAGCAGCTGAAGCGTCCAATGCGGTGGCGGTAAAAGAGAATCCGGTCTACGGAGACAGCTGGGAGGAGATCCTGAAGCTTGCGGAGATTACAGCGACAGCCGGGCCGGCTGAGGATTCCGAAAAGTCCCATTTCAGTCTGAGTGTAAACGGAACGCCGGACGCCGGGACGCAGGAATATAAGGTGCTGTACAATGGCAAACTGAACGGAAAGACTTATACGGATGTGGAGGTATGCTCCGGAACGGTAGAGATCGCGAAGAAAACCGTGACGGCAGAAGCAGGCAGCTACAAGGTAAGCAAGGTATACGACGGAACAACCAATGCAGGAACGGGTTCCGGAGAACTGACTGTCACGGGAATCCTGGAAGAAGATACAGGCGTAACGGTGTCTGCGGCGCCGGATCCTTATAATGATCCGAATGCAGGCGGACAGACGGAGCTTCGTGTGGCTTTAAGCCTGACCGGAGAGGGAAGCGGTAACTACCAGCTTGCGGAAACAGAGCTTCAGGTTCCCTGCGAGATTACGCCCAGGGAAATCAATCCGGTGATCACTGTGACTGGGACTTACGAATATACGGGAAGCCCGATTGTACCGGAGTTTACGGCAGCCTATACGGATGAAGCAGGTCAGACCGTACAGCTTGCGGAGACGGATTACACGGCAGAGTTTGTAAACAATACAGACGCCGGAACTGCGGGCATTATGATTAAGCCTGCGGAAGGCGGAAATTACACCTGGGAGAAGGCGGAAGCAGACTTTACGATTGAGAAAGCAGCTTATCCGGGAATAACGGGAAATGACCTGGTACTCCATACTTCGGCCAAATACGGCAGCGCGGTGGAGTTTGAACTGGCGGCTTATCTGGCGGAAGGGGCAGTGATTGGAAATATTACACTTACTGACGTGGATGATGTATTAGATGGAACTCCTTCTGTAAACGGTACTGTGTTGTCCTATAAGCTGGTGAATAATGCGGAAACAGTGGGAGACGAAGCAGTAATTACAATAAATATAACCGATGCAAAGAACTATAGATTCTATAATATTAAGATCACCGTTACGGTGGAGGATAAGCTGACGCAGGATTTGAAATTTGAAACGGCAGTTCTGGAAAAGAATTATGGAGACGCAGGTTTTGTCAATGCGCTTTCCGGACTGGCGGAAGGAAGCACTGCCGCATATACAAGCAGCGATCCTGCGGTTGCCTCTGTGGACAGGAAGACAGGAGAGGTGCGTATTCTGAAAGCGGGTACGGTTCAGATTACTGCTTCGGCGTCCGAGACGGCGGATTATGCGCCGGCGGATATT
This sequence comes from uncultured Merdimonas sp., assembly GCA_944383645.1. Lineage (GTDB taxonomy): Bacteria > Bacillota > Clostridia > Lachnospirales > Lachnospiraceae > Laedolimicola. Next base: position 16,162 of record CALWQJ010000043.1, on the reverse strand, counting down.
ACGTATACGCTGCATATCGCCCGGCGCGTTCTGGCCTGGGATGTCTCGGAACTGACGGCTGTGGACAGAGAAGATAAGATTGCAGATAAGAAAGCGTCGCTTTATGGAAGCCTGAAGGTATCCGGCGTTCTGGCGGCGGATGCAGAAGACGCAGTCTTTACCTGCCCGGCTGATAAGTTGAACGGCACTTATGTCACAGTGGCGGCGGGAAGCCAGAAGGTGGCGCTTACCTGGGCGGATGCAGAAAATCCGGTTCGTCTGCAGGGAGAGAAAGCTGAAAATTATACACTTCCGGCCGCGCTTCCGCAGATAACGGGAACGATTCACGCGAAGCCTGCCGTTCTGCCGGTTCCGCCGGAGTCCACGGACGGCGGCCAGTATAGGCTGGAGGCTGAGACGGGTATTTCCGAAGTGCCGGAGGCGCTGAAATCCATAGAAAAACTGAACACGCCGGGCAAGATAGAGACTGAGATGAAGCTGGCGGTTCAGAGAAAGACCAGCGGTATTCTGCCGGAAAATGTCGTGGTATACGATGTGCAGCTGCTCATTAACGTCAACGGCACAGGCTGGGTGCCTGCCACGGAGGAGAATTTCCCGGCAGGCGGAATCACTGTCACGCTGCCGTATCCTTCAGGAACTGGAAAGGACACTCATGATTTTACGGTAGCGCATATGCTGACCAGAGACATGAACGGTCTGAAGGCCGGAGATGTGGAATATCCTTCCGTGACAAAGACAGACGGCGGAGTTCAGTTCCGGGTATACTCCTTGTCTCCGATCTCCATAGGGTGGAAGACGGTTAAAGCGTCTGCGCCTGACACGGATACAGGAAATAAAGATAATGGAAATGGAAGTGGCGGCGGTGGCGGAAGCCACAGCAGCGGTTCTTCGGTAACCCAGGCGTCTTCTGCGCCGACAGGAGACGACAGCCCGATTCTTCTGTACGCGGTTCTGCTGGCAGCGGCAGCGGCGGGAATCATCGCGGTTGTGGTAACGGAGAAGAAAAAGAATAAGAACAGGCGGTAGAAAGAGACAGAAGGCCTGACAGATGCAAAAGACAACCTGCATACGGAAATATTCTGTATGCAGGCTGTCTTTTACGGTATACGCCAGCTTCAGCAGAAGCGCGGTAAAGGAAAGGGTGACGGCGGTTATGAAGACGAAAAAAATGACCTTGTGGTTAGGAATTGTGTGCGTGGTGATTCTTGCGGCTGTCGTGGTATTCCTGGCGACATCGGCGGACAGCGGAAGGCCGCAGGAGACGGAGCAAATGGAGCCGGAAAGCAGTGCGCCGCAGGAAGCTCCAGAGCCGGATGCGGCTCCGCTCTATGTGGGCGCGGGCTTTACCCTGAATATTCCAGAGGAAGGCTGGCAGATCTATGATGAGAATATGCCGGCTCCCCAGGTGATGTCCGCCACGTATGATTCGGAGACGGGGCTCTGGGTGGAGCACTATGAGGAAACCGCTCCGGATGTGGAAGCCAGGCTGCTGGAGGAGGGCTATCTCTATGACGCCAGCGGCAGCAAGCTGCAGCTGCAAAGAGGGGATTTCCTGACGGAGGTTCGGATCTTCAGCGGAGAGGGCGGCGCCTGGACCGTGTGCAGCAGGCGGCTTGCCGCGGCGGAGGAGACGGAGGCCCGGCTGGACGCCATAGCGGCGAGCTTCGCGGCAGTTCCAGACGGCCAGGGAGGCGGCCAGCCAGAGACGACGGAGAATGCAGAGCAGGCGGCGCTGCGGGAAATGATAACCAGCTTCTTTACGGCCTGCTTCACAGAGGATCCGGACACGCTCCGGCAGTATTTTTCCTCCTCCTATAGCGGGACGCCGGAGACATACAGCGTACCGGACGGATTCGAGAGCCTGGAAATCCGGGCGGTCAAAGGACTGGACGCTGTGGCGGAGGAAAATGGCGGAAGCTGCGTGCTGTCCGTGGAGTTTACCGCTCCAGGGGAGGACTCTTATACCTATCTCACGGCGGAATGCGTAAAGGAGAACGGCGAGTGGAAGGTGCTCTCTTACGGGCTGGAGAAGTGAATGTCAAATTTTTGCCGATCTCTTGTGAAATACCGGAAGAACCGTTATAATGATAGCCAGAGATTATTGATTATCAGGAGAGGCGGCGGTACACAGGAGGGCTGTGGCGGCCCGTGTACCGCCGCCGAAAATGGAGCTGAGAAAATGAAAATTGTATTGGAGAAGCTTACAAAGACATTTCCGGGACGAGGCAGGAAGAACCCGGAAGACGTGACCGCGGTGGATGATTTTTCCTGCGAGATTCCAGACGGGGAGCTGATCGCCCTTCTGGGGCCCTCTGGCTGTGGGAAAAGTACGACCTTAAATCTGCTGTGCGGGCTGGAAAGCCCCACCTCTGGCAGAATCCTTTTCGGCGAGGAGGATATCACCGATCTGCCGCCCGAGCTTCGGAGCGTGGGCATGGTATTTCAGAATTATGCCCTTTATCCACATCTGACCGTAAAACAGAATATCCTGTTTCCCCTGGAAAACAGGAAGGGGAAGGACAGGCTCTCGAAGGAAGAGATGGAAAGCCGGGTCATGGAGACGGCCCGGCTGGTTCAGATCGAGGAGCTGATGGACAGAAGGCCGAAGGAATTGTCCGGCGGCCAGCAGCAGCGCGTGGCCATCGCCCGGGCGCTGGTGAAGATGCCTAGGGTACTTCTTCTCGACGAGCCTTTGTCGAACCTGGACGCCAGGCTCCGCCTGAAGACCAGGGAGGAGATCCGGAAAATCCAGAAGAAGACGGGAATCACCACAGTCTTCGTCACCCACGACCAGGACGAGGCCATGAGCATCTCCGACCGGATCGCCGTCATGCGCTTGGGCGTCCTCATGCAGATGGGGCGCCCCCAGGAGGTCTATGACGATCCTTTGAACCTCTTTGTGGCGAAATTCCTGGGCACGCCGCCCATCAATGTCTTCGAGGGCCGGGTGCGGGACGGAAAGCTCTATATCGGAGAGGAAGCCGTCCTGCCGGCAGAGGGCCTGGCGGATCAGGAGGTCTTCGCGGGGATCCGCCCCGAGGGCTTTATCCTGCAGGAGGATGGGCCTTTGACCTGTGAGCTGAACCGGGTGGAAATCATGGGCCGGGATATCAGCGTCATCGCCTCGCATCCGGCCTGCGCGGGCCAGACGCTCCGGGCCATCATCGGGGCGGAGTCGAAGGTGGACACAGCCTCCCCGGCGGTGCGTTTCGCGTTAAAGCCCGGCAAGGTCCTCCTGTTTGACAGGGAGACGGAAGAGAGGATCCGGTTTTAAAAGGGGAGATGTGTGATGAATACGAATAAGAAAAAGGCCTGGCTCTATCTCTTGCCGGCGGCGCTGTTCCTGGTATGTTTCCTGGTCTATCCTCTGCTCGACGTCTTCGTCTATTCGGTGGAGGAGGGCTATAATTTCGCCTCCCAGACCTATTTTGGCACAGGCTTTTATAACTTTTCCTACGTCCTGCACGATCCCTATTTCCTGCAGGCGGTGAAAAATACCTTTATACTGGTGGTTATCACGGTTCCGCTGTCCACGGGGCTTGCGCTTCTGATTTCCGTGGGCCTAAGCTCCATCCGGCCCCTGCGGGATCTGTTCCAGACCATCTATTTTCTGCCCTATGTGACCAACACGCTGGCGGTGGGTCTGGTGTTCATGATTCTGTTCCAGAAGACGGAGTACACGGACGGGCTGGTGAACCTGATGCTTGGCTGGTTCGGGGCGGGCCCGGTGGACTTCATCGACGGCCCCTACTGGGCGAAGATGTTCGTGCTCTGCTTCTATACGATCTGGATTGTCATGCCCTTTAAGATCCTGGTGCTCACCAGCGCTCTGGCTTCTGTGAACCAGGATTATTACAAGGCGGCCCGGGTGGACGGCACGCCGAAGCTTCGGATTTTCACGAAAATCACCCTGCCGATGATTTCCCCGATGATCTTCTACCTGGTGATCACCGGCTTTATCGGGGCTTTCAAGGCCTACAGCGACGCGGTGGCCCTGTTCGGAACCGATCTGAACGCGGCGGGGATGAATACCATCGTGGGCTACGTCTACGACATGCTTTACGGGGACAGCGGCGGATATCCGTCCTACGCTTCCGCGGCGGCTGTGCTGCTCTTTGCCATCGTGCTCACCATCACCTGCATCAATCTGCTGGTGAGCAGGAAAAAGGTAGAATACTGAGAGGGATTTATGATGGAACAAGCTGAGTATGAAAAGAAAGAAAAGGCCGCCGCGCGGCGGAATAAAATACGGAAAATCCTGACCTACGTGGGGCTGGGGTTCTGGGCGCTCATCGTGCTCTTCCCCTTTTACTGGATGCTGCTCACCTCGGCCAAGAGCTACGGGGCGTACAATGCCGAGCATATTCCGGCGTTCTTCACCCTGTCGCCCACCTTCCAGAACTATATCGACGCCTTTACCCAGGTGCCCCTTCTGGGCTATCTTCTGAATACGCTGATCTTCGCGGTGATCACGACGGTGCTGATGGTGGCGGTGAGCGTGCTCGCGGCCTACGCCTTCGCGCGGCTTTCGTTTCGGGGAAAGAACCTTCTGTTTACCCTGTTTCTCTCCCTGATGATGATTCCCAGCGAGCTGGTGGTGATCACGAACTTCGTGACCGTGACCAACCTCGATCTGCGCAACACCTTCACGGGCCTGGTGCTGCCGTCGGTGACTTCGGTATTCTACATCTATCTTCTGAAGGAAAATTTTGAGCAGGTGCCGGACGAGCTTTACCGGGCGGCCAAGGTGGACGGAACCTCGGATCTGAAATATCTTCTGAAGGTGATGGTGCCCATCTGCCGGCCTACCATCGTGACTGTCACGATCCTGAAGATTATCGAGTGCTGGAACTCCTATGTGTGGCCGAGGCTTGTCACGGATGATCCGGCCTACTACCTGGTGTCAAATGGAATCCAGGAGATCCGGGAAAACGGCTTTGGCCGGGAGAACATACCGGCCATGATGGCGGCGGTCGTGGTGATCTCCGTGCCGCTGATCATCCTGTTTCTGGCGTTCCGCAAAAAGATCATGGAAGGCGTGTCAAGGGGAGGTATGAAGGGATGATAAGAGTTGGGAAAAAGCTGGCGGCGCTTCTGCTCTTTTTGTGCCTGTGTCTTCTGACCGGCTGCCACGGGAAGCGGGAGCAGGCGGCGTTTGCCGTGCCGGAGGAATTTGACGCCTCGAAGGAGTACGAGATCACCTTCTGGGCGAAGAACGATACGAACATCAACCAGACGGAGATCTATAAGCAGGCCATCGCGGATTTTCAGGAGCTGTATCCGAACATTACCGTGAACCTTCGTCTGTACACGGATTACGGCGATATCTACAACGACGTGATCACGAATATTTCCACAGGGACGACGCCCAATGTCTGCATCACCTATCCCGATCATATCGCCACCTACATGACCGGCGACAACGTGGTGGTGCCTCTGGACGATCTGTTCGCGGACGAGAACTATGGGCTGGGCGGAAGCGAGGTGCTTTTCGATTCGCCTGCCCAGGACGAGATCGTGCCGCAGTTTCTGGAGGAATGCTCCATCGCGGGCCATTACTACGCGGTTCCCTACATGCGCTCCACGGAAGCCTGCTACATCAATAAGGACTATGTGGAGGCTCTGGGCTACACCCTTCCGGAGACCCTGACCTGGGATTTCATCTGGGAGGTGTCGGAGGCGGCCGCCGAGAAGAACGCGGACGGCACCTTTAAGCTGAACGGCGGTGACGTGCTGATTCCCTTCATCTACAAGTCCACGGACAATATGATGATCCAGATGCTCCGGCAGCTGGGGGCGGGCTACTCCACCCAGACCGGGGAGGTGCAGATTTTCAATGATACCACAAAAGAGATCCTCTATACGGTGGCAGAGCATACGAAGAGTGGGGCCTTTTCTACCTTCAGCATCTCTGGCTATCCGGCCAACTTTCTGAACGCGGGCCAGTGCGTCTTTGCCATTGACTCCACGGCGGGAGCCACCTGGATGGGCAGCGACGCGCCGCTGGTGGATATCGCGGAGGAGGCTGTGGTAGAATTTGAGACGGAAGTTCGGACCATCCCGCAGTTTGACCCGGAAAATCCCCAGATGATCTCCCAGGGGCCTTCGATCTGCATTTTCAATAAGGAGGATCCCCAGGAGGTGCTGGCGTCCTGGCTCTTCACCCAGTATCTTTTGAGCAACGAGGTGCAGATCGCCTACTCCCAGACGGAGGGGTACGTGCCGGTGACGCTCAAAGCGCAGAATTCAGAGGAGTACCAGGACTACCTTTCCCGGGCGGGGGAAGATGACGACACCTATTACGACGTAAAGATCAAGGCGTCCCAGCTGCTCCTTACCCATATGGAGGATACCTTCACCACTCCGGTGTTCAACGGCTCCACCTCTCTTCGGAACGCGGCGGGCCAGCTCATCGAGGAGGTGACCAAGTCCACCCGGCGCAAGGAGACGGTGGACGACGCCTATATGGAAAACCTGTACGCGGAGGTGCAGGCCCTCTACCACCTGAACGAGTCCGGCGGTCCTGCTTCCGGCGGCAAGGTGGATCTGGGTCCCCTTCCGGGGACGGCGAAGGCGCTGCTGGCGGCCCTGGCCCTGGCCTGGGCGGGCATCCTTTTGTACCTGGCTTTTTCAGGGCGGCGGAAATAGTCACAATGACCTTGGCGCGGCGGAAAAAGTATACAGAACATTTGACATTCCGGCGTTTTTGATTATAATGAAAGTGTGCGTTTTCCGGGGAAATCCGGTACCCGAATCCGGGAATGGATTTTCCGGATCCCAGGCAGAAGCGCGGTACCCTTAAAACACGCGAAAGTGAAAGTGAAAAGGAGAATTATTATGAAAAAGAGTTTATGCGCGGCTCTGATCCTTTCCATGACGCTGGCCCTGGCAGGCTGCGCGGGAGGACAGGCTGACACCACAGAGGCAGAGACGACGGAAGAGACGACGGCTGCCGAGACAGAGACGACAGAAGACGCCGCAGAAGAGACGGCGGACGCAGCAGAGGAGACGGCAGAGGAGGCTGCTCCGGCTGAGGTGATGACCCATGAGGAGTATATGGCGGCTGAGATCGACAGCCAGGTTACGGTAGAGTCCTATGTACAGGGAACCCAGTCCTGGTGGGAAGACGAGGGACAGGGCAAGATCACCGTTTACGCCCAGAGCGAGGACGGAGCTTATTTCTTCTATGAGCTGGCCTGCACCGAGGAAGACGCCGCGAAGCTGGTTCCGGGAACCAAGATCCGTGTGACCGGTTACAAGGCTGAGTGGTCCGGCGAGGTCGAGGTTATGGACGGCACCTTTGAGTTCGTAGAGGACGGCGAGGAGTTCATCGCGGATCCCCTGGACGTGACAGAGATGCTGGGAACCGACGAGCTGATCAACCATCAGAATGAGTTCGTATCCTTCACAGGCATGACCGTAGAGCCGGCCCAGGAGGGAAGCGACGCGGCCTTCCTGTACAGCTACGACGGATCCGGCTCCGATGGAGACGACCTGTATTTCAACGCTTCCTACAACGGACAGACCTACACCTTCACGATTGAGTCTTATCTGTGCGACAACACCACCGACGTGTACAACGCGGTAGAGGAGCTGCAGGTGGGAGACGTGATCGACATGCAGGGCTACCTGTACTGGTACGAGGGCGTGAATCCGCACATCACCTATGTAGGACCGGCGGCGTCTGCAGAGACAGCGGCAGAGTAATGGAATCAGCAGGATAAAGGAAACCGGGCTGATAAAATAAGAATTGAAATAAGAATTTTGAGTAAATAAGGGCTTCCTGAAGCGTATCCAAAAAAGAGCGCTTCAGGAAGCCCTGTCAGTTTTTACGGGACCTCAGCGGACGACCGGCGGCATGCTCCGGTACCGCTCCAGGACCTGCTCCGGGGAGCGAAGGCCCGTACAGGCGCCTATGGATTCCACGGCTATGGAGGCGGCCGCATTGGCGAAGCGGGCGCATTCCAGGGGCGCCATACCCTCCGAAAGGGCGTAGAGGAAGCCGGCGGCGAAATTGTCTCCGGCCCCGGTGGTGTCGATACAATGGGTGTCCGGATAAGCCGGAATCAGCGCGGCCTCAGAGGCTGTCCTGAGGTAACAGCCCTCAGAGCCCAGCTTGATGACGATGCCGGAGACACCATAGCGGAGAAAGGCTTCGGCGATTTCTTCTGGAGTATCCTTCCCGGAGACAGCCCGGGCTTCCTGGAGATTGGGAAAAAGCCAGTTAATATATGGAAGCACAGGGCTTAAGTCTTCCAGGGATTCACCGTTTTTCCGCCGGGTCATGTCGGCGCAGAGAAGCCCTTCTTTTTCCCTGATTGAGCGGAATAGGGATGTCATCGCCGGAATGTCAAAGAGAGGCGAGACGAAGATACTGGCGAAGGAAAAAACAGGACTCTTTTTCAAAGCGGTTTCCGGAATATCAGAAGGGCCGAGTTTGCGCAGACTGCCGTTTTTGTTTGTGACAAAGGAGCGCTCTGCGTCTGGATGAATCAAAACCAGATTGACGGCAGTGTCCAGGCCGTTTTCGATGCTCGAATCCCCTGTGAAAACATCGTGCTCCCGGAAATGTGACAGAAGAAGACGGCCTGCCATGTCGTCTCCCAGCTTGGTGATCAGGCTGACTTTTTTGCCAAGGCAGGAGAGGGCTGTGGCCTGGTTTGCCGCGTCGCCGCCTACAGCTATGGAGATGCCTTCCGCTGGAAAGGAGCGTACAGCTAAATCGGAGGCAGATACGGGATGAGCCAGCACATCCAGAACAGCCGCGCCGATGACCGTAATATCATACATGAAAAATCCCCCTTTGTATGAATCATTGACAGATAAAATGCCTGTCCGTTTCTATTATAAACGTCGGACAGGCATTTTGAAAGAGTTGAAAATTAGTTGTAAATTTTTTGCTTTTAACGGATTTTATTTTGTCACCGGAATTCCGTGAGCGATGCGGCGGTAAATCTTCCAGATAATCACTGCCGGGAAGCTGATGGTCAGGTACAGCGTCGTCAGAAGTCCTGTGACTCCGCCTACGATAGCCACGATCCATAAAAGAATATCCATGATATGTCCCTCTTTTCCAGCCTTAAGCTGGCTGCGTCTGCTCTTGTCAGCTTAGGGCGCTTTTTTGTCGTATCTATTTTAGCAGGATTGCAGAAAAAGACAAAGAACGCGGAGAGTTTCTTAACGGAATTTTAACGAGAGGAAGAGGGGAGGGGAACCGGGGAACCGTCACGCTTTTTCATCCAGGTGCTTCAGATAATAGCGGGTGTCCCTGGCGATCTCGCGCGACAGGAGCAGGACGGCCAGAATATTTGGCAGGGCCATCAGGGCGTTCAGGGCGTCAGAAATGCTCCACACCAGCTCCAGCTGCAGAACCGGGGAGAAGACAATGACCAGGATCCACAGGAAACGGTAGGGAAAGAGAAGCCGGTTTCCGGAAAGGTAGAAAAGACAGCGCTCCCCGCAGCAGGACCAGCCCAGGATGGTGGCGTAGGCGAAGGTAAGGATCCCAAAGAGCAGAAGCGGCCGGCCGATATGGGGAAGCTGGGAGAAGGCGGCGGACACCAGCTCCGCGCCGTCCAGGCTTCCACCTGAGGTGAGCGGAAACTGCGCAGGATCTGCCTTTAATAGGGAAGTAATCAGCACAAGGCCGGTGATGAGGCAGACGACGACCGTGTCCCAGAAAGCGGCTGTGGAGGCCGCGAGGGCCTGGCACACAGGGTTGCGGGAGTGAGCGGAGGAGAAAATGAGCGGCGCGGATCCCATGCCGGCCTCGTTGGAGAAAAGCCCCCGGGAGACGCCGTAGCGGGCGGCCAGCAGAACGCCGGAGCCGGCCAGTCCGCCTCCGAGCGCTTTTGTCTCGAGAAACGCGCTTTTTACGATTAGAATGGCGGCTTCTCCCAGAAGGGCGCGGTTCATCCAGAGGATGGAAAAGCAGCCCAGCAGATAAAGGCCAGCCATAACGGGGACGAGCTTTTCGCAGACCCGGGAGACGGAATAGGTGCCGCCGAAGATGACCGCGCAGGTCAGCAGGCCGGCGGCCAGGCCGACGGCCAGGGAGGGCAGCCGGGGGAAACGCTCCAGAAGTCCCGCCAGGGGCGCGAAGCGGCCGGCGGCCCTGGCGATGACGGGGGCCGCCGCCTCGGAAATGGCGTTTGCCTGGACGCCGCAGCCGATTCCAAAGGAGGCAAGCACGCCGAAGACGGCAAAGAGGACGGCCAGGGGCTTCAGACGGAGCCTTCGCTCCAGCGCGTACATGGCTCCGCCCTGGAGGCTTCCGTCCGCGGCTCGGACGCGGTATTTGGCGGCGATCAGCGCTTCCGCGTAGGAGGTAGCCATGCCGAAGATTCCGGTGAGCCAGCACCAGAAGACGGCGCCGGGGCCGCCAAGGGCGATGGCCGTCCCCACGCCGATGATGTTCCCGGTGCCGAGCGTAGAGGCAAGGGCAGCGGAGAGGGCGGCGAAAGGGCTGATGCCGCCGTCAGAAGCTGTGCCGCGCGAAAGGGAGAGACGGATGGCCAGGGGCAGCTTTCTCTGGATGAACCCGGTCTTCCAGGTCAGGAAAAGGTGGGTGCCGGCCAGGAGGAGGATCATGGGAAGGCCCCAGAGAAATTGATTTGCAGTTTCTGTAATATGGGTTATGGTTTCCATAATGCCAGTTTGCATGGTTGTCAGAGCCTCCGTTTTATCTGTTCCAGTGTGCAGGGTAATAAATAGCGCGCATATGGATATTTGGATATATACAGTTTTTTTCGGCCCTGATATCCAAAAATCCACGCCGCAGCGGGTGAAACGCTCCTTGCAGCCTGAAAATGCAGGGCGGATTATACATATAGAAATAAAATGAGCGTTTATATACAAAATTTATGTGATTCGTGGATATACACGGCAGATTTTTCTGTATATGTACAATAGAAGCATTATGTCAACTGATTTGAGAGAAAAACATGCTGTTTCACGCGAAAATTGGATACTGACAGTAACTTTTTTTCTATATGTACAAACCAGGTATCAGGAGCAGCTCTAAGACTCGGGGCGCGGCGCCTCTGGCACATAGGAGCTGTCATAGGCGCAGTACTCCTGGCACATAGGAGCTGTCATAGGCGCAGTACTCCTGGCACATAGGAGCTGTCATTGGCGCAGTACTCCTGGCACATAGGCGCTACCATTGTATGAAAGGGACAGCTCTTTTTATGCGACCTGGGTGTCAACTATTTCTATGCGTTCTGGGTTGACAATCTCGATAATCGAGATTATAATGAAGATAAGAAAACTCGATAATCGAGATAAAGACGCTGGAAGGCTGCCGGCATAACAGGGAGGGATCGCATGGCGAGGGCAAAATTTCAGACGCTGACAGAGCAGATGTTTTACGCGCTGCTCTGTCTGAAGGACGAGTGCTGCGGGATAGATATTCTGGACCGGATTCCGGCCATGACGGGGCGGCGGGTGAATATCGGATCCGGAACCCTTTACACTCTGCTGGAGCAGTTCCTGGAGGAAGGGATGATCCGGGAGACCGGGGTCCAGGGACGCCGCAGGAGCTACATCCTGACGGACAAGGGAAGAGAGATGCTGGAAAAGGAATATGAGCGGCTCTGCGCCCAGGCAGAGGACTACCGCCGGATTTTTGGAGAGGAGGGACGGCGATGAAGGACAGAAAAAGAAGACTGGAGCTGTATTCCTTTTACGACCATACGGGGATTGAGCGGCACCTGGAACGGATGGCGGAAAAGGGCTGGATGTTGGAAAAGGTGGAAAATAATATCTGGCATTACCGGAGGATCAAGCCGGAAAAGCTTACTTTTTTCGTCACCTACTTTCCCAGGGCCTCAGAGCTTGACCCGGAGCCCGGAGAGGAGCAGAAGATTTTTTTCGATTTTTGTGAGCATACGGGCTGGAAGCTGGCGGCGGTATCGGCCCAGCAGCAGATTTTTTATAATGAAAGCCCGGATCCGGTCCCGATTGCGACAGATCCGCAGGTGGAGCTGGAGACGGTGCGCCGCTCCGCCAGAAAAAGCTTTCTTCCAGGGCTCTGGGTACTTCTGGCCTGCGGTCTGGCGGTGACGGTTATGTCTGCGATACGTCTGCGCCAGGATCCGATCGGCGCCCTTTCCAGCGCCGCCTGGATCTTTTCGAGCCTTGCCTGGCTGCTGGTGATCCTGTACGGCGCTTCTGAGCTGGCCGGATATTTTGCCTGGTGCCATGGAGCGAAAAAGGCCGCCGCCAGAGGAGAATTTTTGGAGACCTCCAGCCGGGTCTGGCTGGGAAAGGCCATTCTGGCGGTGACGCTGGCCGGCTTTCTCTACTGTCTGGCGAATATGGGGATGACAGGTCCTGGCTGGCAGCGTCTGGTTTCCGTGGGGACCGTCTGCGGCATCCTGGGAATCTTCGCGATTGGCTGGTGGCTGAAGGGTTTCCTGAAAAGAAGAAAGCTGAAGCCCGGAGCGAACCGGACGCTGACGTTTCTCTTCATTTTCGCGGCGTATCTGGCGTTTGTCGGGCTGATGGTGTACGCGGGCCTTAAGCTGGCCGAAAGAGAGATAGAGAAAAGCCGGGGTGCAGCCGCCGGCGGTTATTACCAGGAGCTGCCCCTGTCGGTGGAGGAGCTTTTGGAGGTGCAGCCGGAATTTTATGAGACCAGGACGACAGAGGATCGCTCCCCGCTCCTTGGGTGTCTGGAGGTAAATCAGATGCCGGACTGGGAGGTGGCGGAGGCGCGGACTTATCCGTACCTGCAATATACCATAGTGGACGTGAAGGCGCCCTTCCTCTATGAGATATGTAAAGAACAGCTTTTTAAGGAGAGGGATGAGTCGGAGGACAGCCGTGTTCTGGAAGGATATAAGAGAATTTATAAGCCCTGCGATCCCGGGAGCTGGGGAGCAAGGGAAGCCTGGACGCTTTGGATCCAGGATGCTGGCTGGGAGGCCAATGTGTATCTTCTTTGTTACCCGGACAGGATTGTGGAAATCTGGTTTGGCTGGGTCCCTACGGAGGAACAGATGCGGACAGCCGGAGAAATGCTTGCCTCATAAACTGACACCTTGCGCGGGGACGCCGCTTCCGGTATACTGGAAGCAGTGAAGCCGTAAAAAGTGAAAAGTGAAAAATGAAAAATGAGGAGAAAGCTTTATGAAAAAGATAGTGAAGAGCCTGCCGTTCAAGCTGCTGGTGGGCGTGATTGTGGGTATGGCGCTGGGACTTGCGGCCAACGAGGCGGTTATGAACGTGGTCGTGACGGTGAAGCAGCTCCTGGGCGAGATTATCAATTTCTGCGTGCCGCTGATTGTCATCGGCTTTATCGCCCCGTCCATCACCAAGCTGGGAAAGAACGCCTCCCGGATGCTGGCGGTGGCCCTGATCCTGGCTTATGCGTCCTCCATCGGGGCGGCTCTCGCCTCCATGGCGGCGGGGTACGCGATCATTCCCCATCTTTCCATCGTGTCGGAGGTGGAGGGGCTGCGGGAGCTTCCCGCGGTAGTCTTTGACCTGAAGATTCCGGCGGTGATGGAGGTCATGAGCGCCCTGGCCTTCTCACTTCTGATTGGCCTGGGCGTGACCTGGACCAAGTCGAAGCGGATGGAAGAGCTGCTGGACGAATTTCAGGCTGTCGTGCTGGCGATCGTGAGCAAGGTGGTGATCCCGATCCTGCCCTTCTTTATCGCCTCCACCTTCTGCGGCCTGGCGTACGAGGGTACGATCACGAAGCAGCTGCCGGTATTTCTCCAGGTAATCCTGATTGTGATGGCGGGACATTACCTGTGGATGGCCCTGCTCTACGCGCTGGCCGGGGCCTATTCCGGGAAGAACCCGCTGGAGGTGGTAAAGCACTACGGACCGGCTTACATCACGGCGGTGGGAACCATGTCCTCGGCGGCGACGCTGGCGGTGGCCCTGCGCTGCGCGGGGAAATCAAAGGTGCTCCGCCGGGATATGGTGGATTTTGGAATCCCGCTGTTTGCCAATATCCACCTCTGCGGCTCCGTGCTGACGGAGGTCTTCTTCGTCATGACAGTGTCCCAGATTCTCTATGGCAGGATCCCGGACTTAAGCACCATGATTCTGTTCTGTCTGCTTCTGGGCGTCTTCGCCATCGGGGCCCCGGGCGTGCCAGGCGGGACGGTCATGGCTTCCCTGGGCCTGATCACCGGCGTGCTGCTGTTCGACGCCACCGGCACGGGTCTGATGCTGACGATTTTCGCCCTGCAGGACAGCTTCGGCACGGCCTGCAACGTGACAGGAGACGGGGCCCTGACGCTGATGCTGACCGGGTACGCGGATAAGCATCATATCGAAGAAGAGTAACGTCGGTGTGTACCAAGGGGCGTATTACCCCTTGTACACCGACGCTGACGAAAACGCAAAACAAGGGCGGCGCGCGGAAAGCAGGAGACAGAAGCTTTCCGCGCGCCGCCTGTCTGTCGTGGGAAAGGCCGGTTACTCTGCCGCTTCCCGCGCCCTGACGGCGGGAAGAAAAAATTTTTTCAAAACCCGCAAACTTTTTGAGAAGACACAGCGTCTAACAGATAGAAAAGCAAAAGGAGGAGGAGAGGATGAATGCAGACGCTCTGCAGAAAAAGGTAGAAGAACAGATTCTGGATTCCTACGAAGCAATGTACCGTCTGGCTTACACCTACGTGAGAAATGAGGAGGACGCCCTGGATATCGTCCAGGAAAGCGTATACAAAGCGATCCGGTACTCCAGCCGCGTGCAGAAGGAGGCCTATATCCACACCTGGCTGTGGCGGATCGTGATGAATACAGCGATTGATTTCATACGGAGGAACCGCAGGGAAATCGCTCTGGAGGAGACGCAGGAAACAGGAAAAGAAGATATTTACCAGGATTTCGACACGTTGGAGGCGCTGAAGGCGCTGGACGAGAGGGAGAGGACGGTGATCGTTCTCCGGTTCTTCGAAGATTTGAAGCTTGAGGACATCGCGAAGATCCTGGATGAAAATATCAGCACAGTCAAGACGGTCCTGTACCGCAGCCTGAAAAAGCTGAAGGTCAGACTGACGGAAGGAGAGATGCTCTATGAAGGATGAAAGACTGGAAAAGATGAGACAGGAATACGAAGAAATCCCCATTCCGGCGGGACTGCGCCAGAGAGTGGAGGAAGGAATAGAAAGAGGAAAAGCAGAAAGAGAGGAAGTGACGCGTATGAGAAAGAAGTCAAAGGTAGTAACATTTGTGAAGGCGGCAGGAGGAGCGGTCGTGGCGGCGATGCTGGCGATCACGATCATGGCGAATTCCGGGGCGGTCATCGCGAACGCGATGATGAAGATCCCGGTCATCGGGGCCATCGCGGAGGTGGTGACCTTCCGGGAGTATAAGAACACGACAGAAAATGAGAACATGTCGGCGGATGTAAAGGTGCCGGAGATCAGCGTGACGAACGAGGACGGGACGGTAAATCAGGAGACGACAGATCAGATCAATAAGACCATCGAGGACTACACAAACGAGATTATCGCCCAGTATGAGGCAGATGTGGAGGCTTCCGGAGGCGAGGGACACCAGCTGGTAGACCTGGACTACGAGGTGATTACCGACTCCGACAGATTGTTCTCCATCCGTTTCAACAAGCTGCAGATCATGGCCAGCGGGGCTGAGAGCGTAGAGATTTACCACATCGACAAGCAGACCGGCAAAATGATTAACCTGAAGGGACTTTTCAAGGAAGGCGTGAACTTCATCGACCCCATCACCGACAACATCAAGGAGCAGATGAGAGAGCAGATGGCGGCGGACGAAAGCAAGATGTATTTCCTGGACAGCGAGACTCCGGAATGGGATTTCCAGTCTATCTCCGAGGATACCACCTTCTATGTAAATGACAGCGGAAAACTGGTCATCGTCTTCGACGAGTACGAGGTGGCTCCAGGCTCCATGGGCAGCGTGGAATTTGAGATTCCCACCGAGGTGATTCAGGACATCGTGCAGGAAGGCTTTGTGAGCTGAGAAATGTTTGGAATCATAAGCAGGCGAATTCCCTGGGACTGAGGCCGCAGAGCAAAAAAATGAGCTGCGCCCCCGGCCCTGCAAGATACTGGAACGAAGCGTACAGGCGCGTACGTGGAGTGAAAGTAATGCAGCAGGGCTGGGGGCGCAGCCATTTCTACCGTAGTATCTATTGGTATATAAATGTTATACCAGGGTT
>CALWQJ010000042.1 GCA_944383645.1 uncultured Merdimonas sp. | reverse complement strand
GTGGTACAATGTCGGGAAATGCAAAAGTCGGAGGAGTGAAGCATCGTGATAAACTTTCTGGTCAGGAAATTTGTAAAAAATTATGAGAATATCGAAGACGCTGGCGTGCGCACGGATTACGGCGTACTTTCAAGCGTTGTGGGAATCATCTGCAATGTGCTGTTGTTTGCGGGCAAGCTGGCAGTCGGCGCGGCGGTGCGAAGCGTCTCCGTCATGGCGGACGCCTTCAACAATCTGTCTGACGCGGCTTCGTCTGTGATTGGCTTTGTGGGCGTGAAGATGGCCGGAAAGCCGGCGGACCGGGAGCACCCCTTCGGGCACGGTAGAATCGAGTATATCGCGGCCCTGGCGGTGGCGTTCATCGTCCTCCAGGTGGGCTTTACCTTCTTTAAGAATTCCCTGGAGAAAATCCGGAACCCGGAGGCTTTAAGCTTTGACCTGGTGTCCATGCTGATTCTGCTCGCGTCCGTGTGTGTGAAGCTCTGGCTCGGGCATTTTAACAGGGTGCTGGGAAAGCGGATCAATTCCAGCGTGATGCAGGCGACGGCGGCGGACGCCCTGGGCGACGTCGTCACGACGCTGGCGACCATGGGCTCCATTCTGTTCTTCTACTTTACGGATATCAATATCGACGGCTTTGTGGGGCTGCTGGTGTCCCTGGTGGTCATGTGGGCTGGGATCGGCATCGCGCGGGATACGCTGGAGCCGCTGATCGGACAGCCGGTGACTCCGGAGATGTATAAGCAGATTACGGAGTTTGTGGAAAGCTATGACGGCATTCTGGGCAGCCATGATCTGATAGTCCATAATTACGGGCCGACCCGGAGCCTGGCGTCGATCCATGCGGAGGTGCCGAACGATGTGGATATCGAGACCTCCCATGAGATTATAGACCGGATCGAGCGGGACGCTGTGAAAAAGCTGGGCCTGTTCCTGGTGATCCATATGGATCCGCTGGAGGTAAAGAATGAGCACGTGGCAGAGATCAAGGCCCAGGTGGAGGCGGCTGTGAAAGAGCTGGACAGCAGGCTCTCTATCCATGATTTCCGGATGGTGGACGGCGAGCGGCAGATCAATCTGATTTTCGATGTGGTGGTGCCTCACTCTTACAGCGAGAAGGAGAAGAAACAGCTGCAGCTGGATATTCTGGAAAAGGCCAGCAGCCTGGATCCACGTTACCAGTGCGTGGTGACGCTGGAAAATGGCTATGTGGCGGAAGAATAAAAAGGAAAATACAGGCTTTCAGGCCGGACATCTGAGAAACATAGGCTTTCCCGGAGGTCCGGCCTCTTGTCATCCCGGGGAATTCCATGTAGAATAAAGACAGAGGCTTTACGAAAGACTGGATATGGAGGGGACGCGCATGTATCATACGATTCTGTTTGACCTGGACGGCACACTGACGGATTCAGCCGCCGGCATTACGAATGCGGTGGCGTATGCTTTAAAGAAATGGGACATTGAGGAAAAAGATATCGGTGTGCTCAGAAAATTTGTCGGGCCGCCCCTGACGGCTTCCTTTGCGAAGTATTACGGCTTTTCCCCGGAGAAAAGCCATGAGGCGGTGGGATATTACAGAGAGTATTATGGCACGAAGGGAATTTATGAGAACAGGGTATACGATGGAATCGAGGAGCTCCTGCTCTGGATTCGGGAGACAGGGCGCCGCGCCATTTTAGCCACCGCGAAGCCGGAGCCGGCGGCGGTGCATGTGATGGAGTATTTTCACCTGGATCCATATTTCGATGTGATAGCGGGGGCTTCGATGGATTACAGCCGGGTGGAAAAAAGCGACGTGATCCGGTACGCGCTGGAGCGCGCGGGGCTCAGCGATTTGTCGGGAGTCGTGATGGTCGGCGACCGGGAAAATGATATCCAGGGAGGCAGGGAGAACGGACTCGACACGATTGGCGTGCTTTACGGATATGGGAGCCGCGAGGAGCTCGTGGAGGCAGGAGCCATGCAGATAGCACAGACTGTGGAGGATCTGCGCAGATGTATCGAAGTGTGAAAGAAGAGCGGATGGAAAAACAACTGAAAGGGATTGTCCGGACGGTGATCTGGGCGGGGGTTCTGCTGCTTGTGGGGAGCGTTCTGTTTGCCATGATCCTTTCAGACGCCACGGACCGCGCGGCCGCGTACCAGCTGCATGCCAGGACAGAGGAATACAGCAGCCGGTTGTACGAGCAGATAGATTCGGATTATCAGATCATGGACACGTTTGCCAGCATTATCGGCAGTTCCGGGATCACGGACAGGGAGGATTTTCCGGAGCTTCTGGACCAGGCCAATTATGAAAATGATTTTCTCACGATGACCTATATGGACGTCTCCGGGGATCTGGTTGCCGCTGTCCTGGATCAGGAGGTGACGCAGAACAATATCCAGGGGATTCAGGAGGAGGCCAGAGCCGTGCTGCAGGAAGCCATCGAGGGACGGCGGGGGATTTCGCGCTTTTTTCGGGGAGATCTGACGAAGGAGGATATCATTGTATACGGCACGCCGGTGTATCAGGAAGAAAGGGTCGTGGGAGCGCTGGCCGCCAGCGGCAGGATAGATATTTTCCGGGAGATACTGGAGGAGGGCGCGGCCCTGGAGGGATCCGGCTTCGTGGATATGATTGACATGGACGGAAACTATATGACCCGCTCCGGAAATGATAATATCAGCGCAGAGCTTACGAATGTGTTCAGCGCGCCGTATTTTGCCGAGGACGAAGCGGCAGAGAGGAAGGCGGAGTTTCAGGAGAAGGGGCGGCTTGAGTTTTCCTTCCGCTATGGAGGGGAAAAATACAGAGGGCTGATTGAAGCGGTGGGAATCCATGACTGGTGTCTGTTCAGCGTGCTCAATACCCGGATGGGCAGCAGGGAGATCTACGTGATGAACCGGGCGGCCGGAGTGCTTTTCGGCGTGATTTTTCTGCTGATGCTGGGTCTTCTGGCCTATGGCTGCCGCCTTGTGTGGAGAAACGGAAAGAGGCTGCAGCGGATCGCCTATTATGATCCGCTCACGGGAGCGTACAATATGCTCCGGTTCCGCCAGCTTGTGGAGGAGAGTATAGGGAGAAACGGCAGCCACTATTCACTGATTGCGCTGAATGTCCACCAGTTTAAATTTATCAATGAAATTTACGGCAGGGAGCAGGGCGACCGGCTGCTGCGCTTTATCAAAGAGCAGATAAGGGAAAGGACGAAGCCCGGGGAATTCTTCTGCCGGGAGACAGCGGACATTTTCTATCTGTATACGACAGAGACGGATCGGGACGTATTGGAAAAGCGGCTTACTGAGCTTATGGACGGCATCACGGGAAAGGCCGCGGGAATACGTGGAGATTATCAGCTGCTCATGTGCTGCGGAGCCGCGATTGCCTCAGAAGGAGAGACTGCCCAGACTCTGGATGAGACGATGACGCATGTGATGCTGGCGCTTACGCGGGCCAAGGATGTCCACCAGAATAACGTCTGGTTTTTCGACAGAGAGCTCCATCGCAGCGAGATTATGGGAAATTATGTGGAAGCGCATATGCACCAGGCTCTGGAGGAGAGGGAATTTCAGCTGTACCTGCAGCCTAAGGTGGATCTGGCCTCTCAGAAGGTGGCGGCGGCGGAGGCGCTGGTGCGCTGGATCAGGCCGGACGGCCTCATGATTTATCCGGATCAGTTCATTCCGCTCTTTGAGGCGAACGGTTTCTGCGTTCAGCTGGATATGTATATGGTAGACGCCGTGTGCAGAAAGCTCAGAGAGTGGATGGATCAGGGGCTGGAGCCATTTCCTATCTCGGTCAATCAGTCCAAACGGGCGTTTTATGAGACCGATTATCTGGCCCGGCTGACGGAGATCGCGGAGAAATATCAGGTGCCCCCGGAGCTGATCACTCTTGAGATTCTGGAGGGCTTTACCTTTGAAAATGTGGACGAGGTGAACCGGAAGATAGAAGAACTGCAGAAGAAGGGGTTCCGGGTGTCTCTGGACGATTTCGGAAGCGAATATTCTTCCATGAATACCCTGGGCAAGATCCGAATCAACGAGCTGAAGCTGGACCGCTGGTTCCTGAAGGACGCAGCGAAAGGAAAGGAAAATGTCCGGGTAATCATGGAGCAGGTGATACAGCTTGCCCATAAGCTGAATATTTCCACAGTGGTAGAAGGGGTAGAGACCCTTCAGGACCACGATCTGATCCGAAAGCTGCACTGTGATTTTGGACAGGGGTATTATTACAGGCGGCCCATCAGCGAGGAAGAATTTTACGACATATATCTGAAAGAAAAATAGTGGGAAGCCAGGACCTGGGCTATCCGGGGACTGGCTTCCCGTTGCTGCTGCCCCGGGATTTATCAGGATTTTACAAATTTTTAACGTCTCCCTGCTAGCGGCTGGCCTGGAAAAACCGTATAATAAAACAGGAATAAAAATTGACGGAAAAGACCGTGATATGGGCTCGCCCAGGCAGGAGGGAGAAGAGGAGAGATGTTTGACGCAGTGCTCTGCAGGCTGGCGGCCGGCCGCCGCCTGTACAGGAAAAAATGTACGGTGAAGACGGTAGGTTTTATCTGTGATGTGAAGCTTGTGGGAAAGACAGACGGCGATGTGCCTCAGGCGCTGATACGGGTAAACGCGCTGGATGAAAACGGAGGCTTATTCCGCACCTCTCTGCTGAAGCATATTGCGAGGGAACTGCTTTTACAGCTGAAGCCGGGCTGCGCCCTTCCGATTCTTTACAATCCGAAGAACAAAGCCCAGGCGGTCTTTGACAGCTATCCGGATGAGACCCGTATCCAGGAACTGATGGACCTGCACGAGTGCGGCAAGCATCCGGAGGGGACGCCCATGGAGGAACGCCGCAGGATCAACCGGAACGGCGTCATAAGGCGGGCGCTTCTGGAAAATCTCCGCCTGACCGGACGGCGGGAGCACGGTGAGCAGGAAGCAGAGGTGACAGTCCGGTTTTTCGATGATTTCGCCGGTACAGATACGGCCAGACGCCGCATGTACCTGAATGAACGGGTTCTGCAGCATCTTGCGGTGGGCGGATACATTGATATCCGTATGGTGCCGGAAAATAAAAACCTTTTTGCCTTTATCGTTCCTGCCAGCCAGATCTGTCCGTTTTGAATCCAGGTTACTCTCAGAGATTCGCAGTTGTTCTTAATTACCGGCCAGGACCTGCTTTAACGCAGCGTCCTGTTTTTCTTTCGCGTTTTCCAGATCCTCGAAATCCCCCAGATTTTCCAGAACGATTCCGGAAGCATCGATTTTTGCGTCCGGCTGCTCCAGCTGTCCGCGGAGCGTGGCGGGGATGGAGCCGTCCAGCTGGCCCCGGATGCTTTCCGCCCGGAGCAGGCAGACCTGCCGCAGGGTGTCGACGGCCAGCTTATGATCCGAAAAGGAACAGAAGGCGGTGGGATCCTTCTGGACGTAGGGCGCGATAAGTTCTTCCATTTTCTGAAGGGTCTCTTCAAATCTGCCGTTTTCAAAATATCCGCTGATAAACTGATCGAAATACCTGTGGTACCGGGTGAAGTATTCGCTGTTCTGCATCAGATTGTGGTACAGAGGGCGGTTCAGCATGATTTTTCCCTCTGCCGGGGTATTGATGGGGTAATTGATGAGAAGCTCCGGGTCCCGGATGGGATCTGTCATGCCCAGGGCGTAGGTGCCGAAGGCCAGGTTGTAGTCCCAGGGCAGGATGCTTAGGATCCCGTCCTCCTCGTAGAGGAAATAGTTGTGGCCGGTATGTCCCACGTAGCTGTCCCAGTTCATGACGAAGATTTGGGCGGTGAAATAGCGGAGGACTTCGTCTACGTCGATGGCCGTCTCCAGATTTTCACCGGTGGAAAGGACCTTCAGCGCTTCGATCAGGCGCTGCTTTTCTTCGCCGGAGGGAGTGAATTTGGCGTTGTCAAAAATGCCGGGGTAGCTGGCAGAGCTGTCGTCGATGTATTTCAGGGCCACGTCGGCGTTCTCGTCGTTTAAGGAGCGGTAATCCGGCTTGTAGAGCTGGCCGTGATCTGCTCCGAAATTCCGGCGGGCGAAAGCCTCCTCCGGCTCCTCGATAGCCAGGAAAAGGCCCCAGGGCTCGCCGTTTACCGTCACCCATACGTAGCTGCACAGAGGAGAGGGCACTTCCATGAAGCGCATCATGTCATAGGCCATATAGGTCTTCAGGCAGCTGTTGTCCTGAAAGGAGGAGTCCAGGGAGAATTTGTCGAGGCCGTAGTAATTTCCGCCGTCCCGGAAACAGTCGAATTCCAGCTTCAGGCTGTAGCGCCAGAGTCCATATTCCTCCGTCAGGTGCAGAGAATTGTTGCCCTTGGCGCGCAGGCCGATATGGCGGAAGGTCTCGCCGTCGATGACCACGTCGCAGGGCATGTATTCTTCTTCCGTGGCGCTGCGCAGAAAGGCGCCCCAGCTGTCGGTCTGGATATCGATGGTGTGGACGCGGCTGCTGTCGAAAAGCCGGCTTTCATAAGCCGGCACGGAGCCTGCCCCGGAAGGGACAGGCTCCGTGCCGGAAAGAAGCAGTACGATAAACAGTGTGAGCAGGCTTGCCGCGCCTATCAGGATTTTGTTGTTCTGCCAGCTTTTTCTCATCTTTTCTTCTGCCTCATGAAAGGGTGGATGGACCGCAGGCTTCCGGACGGCGGGCCAGCGTCTCCGTTCTGCTGCCGTGTTTAGTCGTCGTAGTCGCTGCCGCCGTCATCGTAGTTGGTATCGCCGTAGTTTGTGTAGTTGGTGGTGCCGCCGTCGTCGTAGTTGGTATCGCCGTAGTTTGTGTAATTGGTGGTACCGCCGTCGTCATAATTGGTATTGCCGTAGTCGGTTACGCCGTCGTTATTGGGGCCGTAGTCGGTGTCGTTGTAGTCAGTTACGCCATCGTTATTGGGGCCGTAGTCGGTGTCGTTGTAGTCGGTTACACCGTCGTTGTTGGGGCCGTAGTCGGTATCGTTGTAGTCGGTTACGCCATCGTTGTTGGGGCCGTAGTCGGTGTCGTTGTAGTCGGTTACACCGTCGTTGTTGGGGCCGTAGTCGGTGTCGTTGTAGTCGGTTACGCCGTCGTTATTGGGGCCGTAGTCGGTGTCATCATAGTCTGTGCGGCCGGCAGGAGCGGAAGCAGGCGTCTGAGCAGGAGTGGAAGCGGGCGTCTGAGCAGGAGCGCCTCCCTTGTGCTCGGCCTTGATAACCTTTCCGGTTACCGCATGGATATCGTATTCATATTCCACGCCGTTTGCGTAGAATTCCAGCTCGAATACCGGGGTTCCGTCGTCGTGGTCAAACTCTTTGTCGTCAAATACAGCGTCTGCCGCGTTTACGTCAGCCTGCGCCAGAGCGATCTCCTGTGCCTTCTCCAGAGTGATATAGGGGGAGGGCCGCTCAGCCGTGGTGTAGGTCGGGTCGTAGTCGTCCTCATCGATGGTTACAATGTCGGATGCAAGGCTCAGACCCTTGACTGCGTCCTGGGTGCTGGTGCTCATGTTCTGCAGAAAGTCGTCGCTGGGAAGCACAGAGCCAGGCTCGATCTGGATTACAATATTTTTCTGATGGCCGTCGATGTCGTCTACAAAGTAGCCTGCTGCGTTGATTTCTGTAATCAGGTTCCGCAGAACCTCGTCGCAGTTCTTGCCGATTTCATCCTGAGCAGCCTGGGCAATCTTGTTTCCATCCTCGTTGCGTCCGGAGATGGCGGTTACCTTTCCGTCCTTGTCGTAATCAATCCGGATTTCCGGGTTCACGCTTAAAATCAGGATTCCCGTCTCTCCCAGGGTGGGGGTCTCCAGAGTCTGTGTCTCTGCGACGGCCGTTTCCTCTGTGGCGGCCGGAGCGGTGTCTGCTGCACTCTGACTCTGGCTGCCGCAGCCGGTCAGAAGGGCGGTGGAAAGAACTGCCAGGGAAGATACCGTTACCAGAAAATTTCTTCTAAGCTTCATCATAATTCATTTCTCCTCTCAATGCTTTTTATGTGTCTCTGTTTTCTGTTTTTCGCTTTTGTACAATGCATTGTGTTTTTTACCTTACATCTATAGATTACGGAAGTGGATCTGGAAAACCGGGGTCACGGGAAAAATTTCTTTATAATTTTTAAAAGTTTTTCTGGCGCGTAAAACGGGGAGTTCAATCGTCGTCATCTTCGTCGTCATCGTCATCCTCTTCGTAGTCGCTGCCGCTTTCAGAATCCTCATCGCTGTCATAATCACTGCTGCTGTAGCTGCTGGAGCCATCGTCATAACTGGAAGCATTCCCGCTTTGGGCGGGCGGCGTATAGGCGGTATCGCCGTCGCTGCCGGGTCCGTAGTCCGTATCGCTGTAATCGGTGGCGCCGTCGCTGCCGGGTCCGTAATCGGTGTCGCTGTAATCGGTGGCGCCGTCGCTGCCGGGTCCGTAGTCCGTATCGCTGTAATCGGTGGCGCCGTCGCTGTCCGGGCCGTAGTCTGTGTCCCCGTAATCAGAGCCGCCTTCGGGAACCACAGGAACCGTGATGGCTTCCTGAGTATTCTGCGTGTCAGAGGGTTCAGGAAGATCCTGTGCTTCCTGGGCGCCCTGGGTCTTCTGAGAGCTTTCGGTCTCGCCGGTCTGGTGGTTGACGACCTCCACCGTGATCGTGTACCGGTTTTCCAGGTGCTTCAGCACCTCGGTCTGGAGCTCTTCTCCGTATTTCTGAACCAGCGCCTCGTCAGGCGCGTCGATGGAGAAGGAGACCTGGCCGCCTTCCGCCAGGAAGCCCATGTCGATGGCCCGTTCAATCAGATCATCCGCAACCGTGAGTCTGTCTTTTCCTTTATATTCATAATCCTCCAGCAGCGCGGCGCCGTCCTCGTTGATTCCCTCCAGCCGGATGACCGCGCCCTTCCGGTTCAGATCCATCTGCACCTCCGGGTTGATGGTAAGGTAGATGGAGGAGTAGGCGGTGAGCGTGCTCCGGTAGTAGTTCAGGCCGATCAGCAGCAGGAAGCAGGCGGCGACGGCGGCGAAACCGCTGCGCGCCCAGCGCAGTCTGTTTCTCTGCTTCACAGGCTCTTCTCTCATCAGAACCGGTTCGCA
Source organism: uncultured Merdimonas sp. (assembly GCA_944383645.1). Lineage (GTDB taxonomy): Bacteria > Bacillota > Clostridia > Lachnospirales > Lachnospiraceae > Laedolimicola. The sequence continues at coordinate 12,741 of CALWQJ010000042.1, read as the reverse complement.
TACCGTCTGCCCTGTTTCATAATGGAGGTTCGCCGCTTTTACGAACCGGCCCTCTTCGTCCAGAAGGACAGCGTAGCTGGGGTGGCATTCCATCACTATATATTTCATCATACTGCCACTCCTTTCATAACCTGTGTCAGGTGTCCCCGTATGATTTCATATCCGTTGGTATAAATCAGCAGAAGGGCAACCATGTATTTTCGGTGGCGTTCCAGAGTCTTGCGTTCTGTGCCGCTGCCCTCCGACAGGCGCGCGATGGGGAGCCGCCTTGTCTTCAGCAGCTCATCCAGCAGCTCCGGGTGTTCCTTGGCGTGCCAGAGAGCCTTCCTGCAGGCCTCCAGCGTCCGCTGCTGCTTCGGGCAGTTGTCTGCCACGTCGCTTAAGGAGACGCCGAACTCCCGCATCTGGCGGGTCAGCTCCTCAATCTCAGCGCGGGTGGCTTCCCGGACCACATAAGCCTCGTTGTGATCGGTTTCGTCCGCGATGGTGTCGCTAAGAGGGGCGTCGTCCTCTCCGGCAGGAGCGTCCAGGGAAATGACGTTCCCATGGCGCTGCTCCTTCCTGCGGTAGTCGATGAGGCGGCTCTTCATGATCATGGCCGCGTATTTCAGAAACGCGCCCCGGGAGCGGGAATAGCCCCGTACCGCTTCGTGAAAGGCGATCATGGCGATGCTCAGCTCGTCGTCGTGTCCTTCCATGGGAGGCCGCTTCAGAAATTTCGCAGTCTCTGATTTGATAAAGGGCATGTAGGATCCGATGAGCCGGTCCGCCGCCTCCATGTCTTCTTTTGCTGCATATACCTGTTGAATGAGTTCGTGTTCATCTTGCATACAACAGTTTCCCCCTGTATATAGAATACGGTCCAGTCTTTGAAAAACCGGGGCCGCTGAAAAATAAACTGTAAAAAATAATCCGTAAAAATAAAACGGCTCTGGCCACAGGTATTATTATACAGGATGTGGGGAATGACGGGAATGGGAAAGTGTGAAAAAACGTGAAAATCGGGTAAATTCTATGTAAAGTCAGGCGCCGGGCATCGGAAGAATCGTCCGCCAGGCGCCGGGACTGCCAGAATGTTCTGAGCGTTTGGGACGTTTAAGTGTTTCCTGCCAGGCTCTCCGCTGGATTCCATACATGCCCCAGGATATCCTTGAGCACCAGCAGGGCGTCCATGTCGCTGTAGCCGTAGTCTGCCTTCAGACGGGTCAGCAGCTTCTGGAGCTCCGCCGTGTATCTTTCTGTATCTACTGTGCTCTGATAGGAAGCGAGCACCGGGTATTTCTCGGCCCATAGCTTCGTCCAGTCGATTTTCTGCTGGGTCTTTTCGCTGGTGTTCGCGATCACGCTGCGGATCTCGTCCACCTCCGCGTCGAACTCGATGAGCTCGTCCAGAGACAGATGATAGAGGACCGCCAGTCTTTTGGCCTGGCGGATGTCCGGGAGCGTCTCATCCGTCTCCCATTTGGAGATGGTCTGGCGGCTGACGCCCAGCTTTCCGGCCACGTCCTCCTGGGACAGGCCGCTCTTTTTGCGCGCGTTGTATAAACTGCTTCCAAGCTTCATGGTCTGCTACCTCCTGATGTATTTTTCTGTGATCAGGATACCCTTCTCAATCAAGGATACCGGAGCCAGGCGGAAAAATCCACCGCTTATCCGGGCGGTTTGGCCCGTTATCCGGGCGGCTGCGGCGCGCTGTCCGGGCAGTCATGGGACGCGCAGCTGTACCAGTCCAGAGCCAAGGCTTCCATGCGCCGCACAAATTCCTCCTTGCCGTCACAGTAGCCCTCTATGTCATAGGGGAAACGCTGCGCCAGCTTCTTTTTCAGCTCTGCGTACGCGGCGCGCGCCGCTTCATGAGAGCGCAGGTAGTCCCGGACGGCGAGGTGCCGCCGGATATTATGCTGGTCGTCTGCCTGGAAGATGTGTATCTGGTGGGTGCGCTCGTCGCCGCCCTTTCGCAGGTAGCGCCTGCCGGGGATGCCGAACTCTCCCAGATATTCATAGCCAATCCGGGCGAAGTCTTCCGAAAGCGCGTCCACCGTCTCCAGGCTCTGGACGGCGCACAGGATGTCAAGGATGGGCTTGGCTGAAAGGCCCGGCACAGCGGTGCTTCCGATATGCCAGATTCCAGCGCAGTTCTCCTTCAGGATAGCGGTTATTTTTTCCTTTTCTTTTTCGTATTTCAGGGGCCATGCCCTGTCGTACTCCAAAACAGTAATATGCTGAGGCATGGTATGTTCCTTCTTTTCTCAAAAAAATCCGTGGTTGTATTTCAGCATAGCGTAAACCATGAAGCCGATGCCGACGACAATTCCGCCCAGGGAGACGGCGTACACCGCTTCGGAATGAAGCACAAGCCCCAGAGCGGCGGTGAGCATCAGCGACGCGCCGATGACAATCGTTCCGAGCCCTATGAGCCTTCCGAAGGCAGGAACGTCCTCCGGGAGAACCCGCCTGCGGTTGTACCAGTGGATGGAAGAGATATTTCCTTTGTAATTGAACCATCCCAGAACCAGGAGAAGGATCCCGAATATAAAAAGCGGGATACTGTCCAGATATGCGTCCATCGTATCATCCGTCCTTTCTGTAGAGAAGTTTATTTCATTTCAGATAAAAAAGCAAGGAAATGATACAGAATAGAATGCTTTTCATCCGAACAGAGCGGTGGAGGCCCCATGGAGATTTACCAGACCCGGGAAGGAATTGGCATGCCCGCATGGAGCGGTGGAAATCTAAGGAGCCGCAGTCTGTTTGTACATATACGATTTTCTTCAGCCCTGATATACAAAAACTAGCTTTGACAGGCCTGAAATCTCCCTTTTGAGGACAAAATATGTGTAAATTGTACATATACAAAATTAATGCTCTATAATGTCCAAAATTTGCAGGATTATTGTATATACGCAGGACATTTTTTGGCATATAGAAAATGGAAAAGTTATGTAAACTATTTCCTGGAAAAATGGAGTGATTTTGCACGAAAATTAGGTATTGCAGACACATTTTGGGCTATATGTCGAAATTTCCACAGAGTGGCGCGGATATGCTCTTTCCAGAAAAAAGATTATAAGCATTCCGCCCTTCAAAAAGAATTAAGAATTTTCCTGTAGAAATCAGCAGTCTCTCTGTTGTATTATTACCTTAATACAATGAGGAGAGGAGACGTGTGGAATCCATGCGGTTTGTGATTGAGCATCTGGCGAAAAGCTACGAGAATAAGCAGGTTCTAAGAGACATTGATTTTACCTTTGAGAGCGGTAAGATTTACGGGCTTCTGGGAAGGAACGGAGCCGGAAAGACGACGCTGTTCAACTGCCTGAACCGGGATATCCGGGCGGACGGCGGCAGCTTCTGCCTGGAAGAGGACGGAGAGCGGCGCGAGGTGAAGCCGGATGACATCGGCTATGTGCTCTCTACGCCCACAGTGCCGGAATTCCTGACCGGGCGGGAGTTTCTGAAGTTTTTCCTGGACATCCACGAGGGAACGATCGCGGATCCGAAGCCTTTGGACGCGTATTTCGATTATGTGAGCATCGATCCGGAGGATCGGGACAAGCTCATGAAAAATTATTCCCACGGCATGAAAAATAAGATGCAGATGCTGATCAACATCATCGCGCGGCCGAATATTCTGCTGCTGGACGAGCCGCTGACCTCCCTGGATGTGGTGACGGCGGAGGAGATGAAGGGGCTTCTGCGCTCCCTGAAATCGGACCGGATCACAATCTTTTCCACCCATCTTCTGGATCTGGCGGTAGATCTCTGCGACGAGATCGTGCTGCTCTCCCACGGGGTGCTGGAGGCCGTGGCCAAGTCCAACCTGGATGACCAGGAATTCAAGGAGAAGATCATCGCGGCCCTGAAGGAAGAAGCTCCGGAAGGAGGAAGGCCATGAGCGGCGGGAGACAGGCCGCGCGCCGGGGACATGGCGGCATCTGGAAGACGCTTCGCATCACCTTTTCCCTTCGCAATACCTACCGGGTCAACAGCATCCTGCACGCGCTGAAGCAGATTCCGCTTGTCGGGCGGGTTCTGCCCGAGACCCTGTACCAGGAGCGGGGGCTTAAAATTCTGGCGAACGTGATTTCCGCGCTCTGGGAGCTCACCGCGGCTCTGCTGGGAAAAGGGCTCTATTTTCTGATTCTGCTGGCGGCTGTGGCATTCTATCCATCGCCGGACCGGCAGGGCATGTTCCTGTATCTGATGGTGATCTGCACCCTCATCGGCGGCTTTGTGAACACGTATATGTTCAACCCTACGAAGGATAAATATTACGCGTTGATTTTGCTGCGCATGGAGGCGAAATCTTACACGCTGGTAAATTACGGCTATGCGGTGGGAAAGCTTTTTGCGGCCTATGTGCTGTTCGGCCTCGCCCTTGGCGGCATCCCGGGGCTTCCCGTCTGGCAGCGCCTGCTTCTGCCGTTTTTCGCGGCGGGCGTGAAGCTTTTTGCGGCTGCTTACATGATTCGGGATTATGAGAAGAGGGGAAAGGCGCCCAACGAAAACAAGGTGGGCGCCCTCTACTGGATCGCGCTGGGACTGGGACTCTCGGCGGCCTTCGGTCTTCCTCTCCTTGAGATTTTCTGGCCGGAGACGGTGAGCCTTATCATGATGGGAATCTGCATCCTGGCCGGGGCGGCCTCCTTACGCAAAATCCTCGCGTTTTCCTCTTACCGGGAGCTGTACCAGGAGCTTTTCACGGACTGGATGGATCAGATGGATAAAAGCGGAGGCACGGGGATGGCGGCTGCGGCCAGAAAACAGAGTGAAAAGGCTATTTCCGCCGATACCACCATCACCAGCAGCCGCAAAGGCTTCGAGTATCTGAACGAGCTGTTCATCCGGAGGCACCAGCGGATCCTCTGGAAGGCGTCGGAAAAGATCGCGGTGGTCTGCCTCTTTCTGGTGATGGCGGCCTGGCTTGCCATCCAGCTTTATCCAAAGGCCGGAGAGGTGGTAAATGAGCTGACCCTGCAGTTCCTGCCTTATTTCGTGTTCATCATGTACGCGATCAACCGGGGAACGGGCTTCACCCAGGCCCTGTTCATAAATTGTGACAACAGCCTTCTGACCTACGCGTTTTATAAGAAGCCGGGGGACATCCTGAAGCTGTTCCGGATCCGCCTGCGGGAAATCATCAAAATCAATCTGCTGCCGGCTGTGGTGATCGGCGGCGGGCTTGCCTTTCTGCTCTTTGCCTCCGGCGGCACGGACAATCCGGTAAATTACGCGGTGATTGTGGTGTCCGTACTCTGCATGAGCGTATTCTTTTCCGTACATTATCTGATGATTTATTATTTGCTGCAGCCCTACACGGTGGGAGCGGAGCTAAAGAGCGGAACCTATAAAATCGTGACCTCTGTCACCTATGTGGTCTGTTACCTGATGATGCGGGTGCAGATGCCCACGCTGGTTTTCGGGGTGACAGCGATCGTGTTCTGCGTGGCGTACAGCGTGATTGCCTGTGCGGCAGTGTACCGGCTGGCACCGAAGACCTTTAAGCTCAGGCTCTAAAATAAAAGAAACGAAGGGGGAAAAGCTGCCATGATAATCAGCGCCAGCAGAAGGACGGATATTCCGGCTTTTTATTTCAGATGGCTGGGAAACCGCCTGCGGGAGGGCTTTGTGCTTGTGAAGAATCCCAGGAATCCCCGGCAGGTGCGGCGGATTTCCCTTGCGCCGGAGGAGGTGGACGGAATTGTTCTGTGGACGAAAAACCCGGCGCCGATGCTTCCAATGCTTTCGGCGCTGGAACCCTATGCGTACTATTTTCAGTTCACTCTCACGCCCTACGGGACTGACGTGGAGCCGGGGCTGCCGGACAAGGATTCTGTCATGGTTCCGGTGTTTCAGGAGCTGTCGGAGAGAGTCGGAAAGGAGCGGGTGGTCTGGCGGTACGATCCCATTTTCTTCGGGGATGTTCAGACGCCCCAGTGGCACCTGGAGCGCTTTCATGAGCTGGCGGCGCGCTTAAGCGGCTATACGGAGGAATGCGTGATCAGCTTTCTGGATTATTACCGGAATACGGAGAGACAGATGAGAGGGCTGGGAGTGCGGGAGCTGCCGCCAGAGGAAAAGGCCGCTTTTTTAAGGAAACTGGCCCGGGCGGCGGCCTCTTATGGATTGAGTCTTAAGGCCTGCGCGGAAGCCCCGGCGCTTGGCGCTCTGGGAATCGGAGCCTCCAGCTGTATCGACGCCGCCCGGCTGGAACGGATCAGCGGCTACCCGCAGCGTCCGGGCAGCCGCCCTGTCCCAGATGTCCGGGACAGGAACCAGCGGCCTTTCTGCGGCTGCGCAGCCAGCGTGGATGTCGGCGCTTACAATACCTGCGCTCATGGGTGCCGGTACTGCTACGCCAATTATGATTAAAAAGCTTCTATTTCTGCGAATGGGTGGACGAGAAAAAAACCTTCCTCTATAATTAGTAAAAATGGTATGGGTGAAATATATCCCAAAACCAGAAAGTTAGGAGGAAACTTAATATGATGAAAAGGTGCAGATGGAGCAGATTTTTTTCTTTTCTGCTGGTTCTGATTCTTTGTGTGCCTCTGACCGTGTCGGCGTCGGAAGCAGGCAGCGGTACAGAGGGAACTGGAGAGGCAGCAGGACAGTGCAGCGTCTATTTCCAGGATCCGGGTGAAGTGGATGCGGATTTTGTAAATTTAGTCATCCATGGTTCTATGGATGAAAGCTATATCCAGCAGCTGAAAGAAACGACGGATGGTACGGCGGCTGTTTGGAATGATATAGGTATCGTAAGGTGGGCTTTCCGTATTGCAGATTCCGGAGCGGACGCTGTAGCACAGGGAGCAACAAATGGGGCAAGCTATGTTTCAACAGCAGATTGGCAGGAAATCTGGCAGGCGGTAGTAGATTTTAATGCAGCGTATCCAGCTGGAACAGACGGGGGACAGGAAGCATTCGGAGAACTGGAGGCGATCGTAGAGAAGCTGGCAGGGTCTATAAAATTTGTCACAGATGAAGAGGCTGCTGATATTCCGGAAGTATTTGGAGTAAAAACTGCAGTCAGTGGAACAGGAGAAACAGGCAGTAAAGGAGTTCTGAGCTTTTATGGGTTGATAGGGGAGGATTATCTTCAGCAGCTGATAAACGTTGGAAACAGCGGCCATGCGTTTGTATCCCAGGAGACAGAGGGATTTATTTTGACCTTTTGGACAGCGAACAGTCCAGAAGACATCTACGCTGTTTCCTCTTCCGCAGTGCTTTCCCAGTGTTATCTGACCTTAGAGGAGACAGAATCCCTAAAAGATTTGGTAGAGAAATATAACAGTTCCTATCCGTATGGAAGAAACTGGGGTAAAGAAGGGTTTGACGCAGCCTTGGCCCTTCTTCAGGAATTTGTCAATATGGCTAAGGATATCCCAGACTGGTATCCGGAAGAAGAGACAGAGGAGCCTGCAATTACTACCGGGTCCGGCAGTATGACAGATCCGAGTACGGGAGAGGCCATTCAGGTACAGCTTAAAGTAGAAGAGATTACAGCGGAAACCCAGCCGGACTTCGAAACAAAATTAAAGCCTCAGGCAGAAGCGATTCTCAAGAACGATAATATGGAGGGGTATGTGCTGGCGGAAATCCAGGAAATCTATATTGTAAATACTGCCACAAATGAGGAAGTGGATGTGTCCAGTGAAGTGAAAATTGCCATTCCCTACCCTGCAGGATATGGAGCAGGCGACAGCTTTGCGGTTTATCATTGGGATGGGAATGCCTGGGAGAATGTAGCCGTTGAGGAAAAGAGTGCGGACGGCATCATCTGTACAGTAGACTCCCTGTCTCCGTTTGCGGTGGCGGCGAAAAAAGCGGATGCTGCACAGACTCCATCAGAAGATACAGATTCTTCTGGAAGTGGACATGAAGATGGGAACCAATCTTCGGGAAATGCTTCCTCTGGAGGAAATGTGGGAGGATCCGAAAGCAGTAATTCCGGAAACGGTACCTCCGCAGAAAGTGTCGCTCTGACAGATATTCCGCAGACGGGAGACTTCTTCCCGCTGGCAATGTTATCTGTACTGGCTGCTGTGTCAGCAGCAGTATGGGCAGGAACCTATGGAAAAAAGAAAACGGAAAGTTAAGATAATTGTGCGCTGTCTGAGCGGAGGCGTCTGTGCTCTTTTTATTGGTCTGATTGTTCTGCGTTTTTCTGAGTATCACAGGGCGCAGGAAGAGTATGACGCGCTGGCTTCAGAGGTAGAAATTATCACGCCGGAGATTGAGGAAAGCGCTGGCGAATCGGAGAATCCGTTTACTGTGAATCCAAAGCTGAATGGGTTAAAAGAGATTAATCCGGATGTCATAGGATGGATTGAAATACCGGATACGAATATTGATTATCCCATTGTGCAGGGAGAGGATAACCGGTATTATATGGAGCATACGGTTTATGGGACGGAAAATGCGGCGGGCTCGATTTTTATGGAGGCTCAGAATGAGGGGGATTTTTCGGATCTTGTGACTTTTCTTTATGGACATCGTATGCGGGACGGCAGTATGTTCGGAAATTTAAAATATTATGAGAGCGAGGATTATTGGAATTCCCATTCGGAAATTTATGTTTCCACTTATGAGGAAGAGATGATCTATGATATTTTTTCTGTTCACAGAGCGGCTGTCGGAGAAGAGACGTATACGCTTTTCTTCGAGGCAGGGGATGCTTATGATGGGTACCTCCAGGCGGAAGAGAATAAATCATGGTATGATACAGGAATTGAAACGGACAGGAATTCCCAGGTTCTTGTGCTTGTGACCTGCACGGCAGACAGTAAAGATGAACGGATTGTAGTTCTGGCCAGGAAAAGATAAGGAGTATTTTTCTTTCCGGCAAGAATATGGCATAACCTTGTCTTTGGAAATTGAAGGAAGAAAAAAATCGCTGTATCCTTTGTGCTTAAAGGGATACAGCGATTTTTGCTGTTATTCAAATTATAGTAATTTATTCCTTCCCTTTCCTTTTTGTATTCACTATTCAATTGTCAAACTTCAGAGGGAGAGCTGCTGTAAAGAAATTATCCAGAAATGACAAAATATTTTTCCGGGGATATATCCTATGATATAATGGCCTCAGGCATGATATCATAGGATATATCCCCGGATTGCCATATTGTTTCCACGCAGCGCCAGCAGAGTTAAAAGGAGGCTATGACATCCATAGACTTTCTGAACAAGGTATATAAAAACCTGGACTCGCGGGAATATAATCTCTCTTTTTCTCCGGCCAAGTCCAAGAACTCTACGACGAGAATGTAGTCTTCCTGCGTTTCTGCTTTGAAAAGGGACTGCTGCAAAAGTTCCTTGTTTTCACCGACCGCGGCGGAAAAACCAGTCTGGAAACCATGCTGAAACGGTGGTACACCCAGTTGGAGGAAAGCGGCTACGGCCTGATGTTTGAATGAAGAAAGGAGCACTCACATGAAAGCATTTGATCCCAATTACAAACACGAATCCATCAAAGACAAACTGGCCTGCAAAACGAACCTGGAGGCGCATTTCACAGAAAAAAGAATCGGGAATATGGAGGTGGATGTGCTGGACATCGGCGCCGTCCATTTCCCCACCGGAACCATCTTCGCCTGCGATCCGCTGGTGGAGCTGGAGGAGGCGCCGCCCTTTCTGCAGACGATCCCTGCTGGGACTTATCCCGTGAAGATCTGCGTGGTGCCCAGCGAGAAATATGGCGACCGCTACGCCTGCGTCAAGGTGGAGGTTTCCCAGGAAAAGCCTGTCCGCTATGAACTGACCATGACGGGCCAGGAGGATCTGGACGAGGAACTGGGCGAGGACGATTATTTTGGATTCGGCGTAGACGCTGGTATGGGGTGCATTGCGGACATCCAGACCCAGGCGGCCTTCCAGGCATACTGGGCCGGGCGGCTGGAACCGGCGTCATGACAGGGTGGAGTTTGATGGGTAGACTGGAGGGATACGGATGACAAGAGAGAATCTTAGTTGCCCCGCCTGTGGCCAGCTGGCGGCATGGATGAAGGAGACCAGCGGCGGCTCTTACCGCCAGTATGACCAGCTCCTCCAGGAACTCATGAGGCTGGAGGGACGGGGCGTGATAGAATTGTTCGCCGGGGACTGCCCGCTGGGGGATACCGACGCGGTGCTGGCATCCGAACGGCACTACACCGTCTGTCACTATCTGCGGTGCCGCCGCTGCGGGGCTATTTATTTTGTGGGGGCCTGCATCCGGGGAAAGCCGGTCTGGCGGCAGGTGGAGAATATTCAGAAGGAAAATCTGGACATCCGGCTGTGGGGCCGGTGTGGAACCTGTTACTTACAGAAAAGAGTGGAATGAGAACGGCGTGTTTCAGCCAATCAAAGACGGGAAACCAGAACAGGACGAGGAGGAACAAGATATGGACATTTTACAGCAGTGCCAGAAGTGGAACGAAAACGACGAATACCAGAAGATTATCGACGCGCTGGAGGCCATTCCCGCCAAGGAGCGCACCCCGGAGATGAAGATACGGAGGAGTTCATCGACTGGTGTAAGAAAGGCATTTCCCTGCCTCAATTTTTAGAGTGCTTCCGGGAACGGACGGAAGCTGCGTGGGAGGATTTTGCCCGGCAGGAAGCGGAGCTTCGCCAGATGATGGACGAGGATCAGGAGCGTACGCGGGGCCAGGAGCTGGTGGTGCGGACGGAAGAAATCTTGAATCTGGCCTTTGACGAGATTTCCTTTGAAATGGGCTATAATGGGGAAAAATATGAGCTGATCCTCACCCCGGAGGGAGACAAGGTCAAATTGTTCGAGCTGGTCTACTTCCGGAATCACGCCCCCAAGGAGGTTCTGGAGCGCTGGAACATCCTGGTGGGCCGCCAGCCCCTGGAGAACATCGGCCTTCGCACCGACGATGGCTGGGACATCTCCGGGGAGGATGTGCGGATCTGGCTGGAGGAGCGGGGAGAAAACGGTTTTGTCATTTCCGCCTACTGTGAAAAACTGCTGCCTTTGCTCCGGGAAAGGGAAGGCCGGGCCTGGTGGATGCTCACCACCCTCACTGACCAGGTGCTGGGGGAAATCCCCCATATGCGGTATATCGATGACTTTGACGTGCTGGAGGCGCCCAGGGCAGAGCCGTCCATCGCCTTGTCCCGGCTGCCGGAGAAGCTGAAGGAAAAGGGATTGGAGCTGTCCACCGACCCGGAGAGCTGTCTGGAGAGTTATCTGGGATATACGGCGAAGCCAAATGAGGATCCGGATGCCGACTGGCGGCTGGATATAATGGCTGGATCTACCTGCTGCGTCCCTCTCATTAACGGCTACTTAAACGGCGACAACGACTTTATGGACGAGCTCCACGCCGACGGCGCGGCGGCGGGATTTCTCTGCTATCCCCTGGACACCCTGCGGGAGGAGGAAAGCAGCCAGAAGATTTTTGATTTTCGGGATAAGCTGGAGGAAACGCTCGCTGCGGGGGACGGTCCGGAGAGCCTAACCCTCATCGGCGGAGCCACGGGTCTTTATTGCGGCTATGTGGATTTCATTGCCTGGGATATTCGGGCTGTCCTGCAAAAAGCCAAGGAATTTTTCGAGGACACGGACATCCCCTGGGCCAGCTTCCACACCTTCTGCCGGGAGGCAGGAACGGTGACTCTGAAAAATCCGCCCGAAGAGGGGGCAGATGACGAGAGGACGGATGGATGACGCGCTGGCGTTTTGCTGTAAGCTGTTTCCAGACAAAAATAAAAAGGAGGAGACGAAATGAGCGACGAAACGGAACTGGAGCAGGCCGGCTTTGATGCCATTGCGGAGGCCATGCACCGGCTCTATCCGGACCAGGAGGGCCTTTTCTACAGCACCATCATCCCCTATGCCCTGGGCGGAGACGACCCGCTGGACGGTGTGGAGGTGTGGGAAAGCGGGCATGGCGTTCCCCACTGGCACTATGTGACCTATGGCTTTACAGAACTGTATGAGAAGGAGAGCGGCGACCCAGAGGAAAGCGGCTATGGCTTCGAGCTGACCTTCCGCCTTCTGCGGGGGAAGGAAGAACAGCCTCCCGTCTGGCCCATCAGCCTGCTTCAGAACCTGGCCCGCTATGTATTTTCCAGCGGAAACGTCTTCGGCCCCGGCCACCACATGGACGCCAACGGCCCCATCGCCCTGGAGACGGACACTAGGCTCACTGCCCTCGGCTTTCGGATCGACCCGGAGCTGGGAGAGCTGGACACCCCTAACGGCCATTTCATGTTTCTGCAGGTGGTGGGTCTGACAGAGGACGAGATGTATGCTATGATGTGCTGGAACGGGGGAAAGTTCCTGGCGGAGCTGGCGCGTCAGATCCCTTTGTGTGTCACGGATCTGTCCCGCCCCTCCATGCTGGAGAATCCCGCTTTCCGTGCCGCCTGGCAGGAAGGAATGGAGCGCGACGGCTCATCTACCGCTTTCCTTTACATGGACGAGCTGGGAACCCATCTGGAAGACAGCCATGTCTCCCTCCGCCTGGGCGCCGGCCATGACCAGATCCTGACCCGGATGCTCCGGGCCAGAGTGGGCAAGGGCAGGGAGCTGTTCCTCCAGAGCCGTGACGCCGCCGTTCTGTTCCGTCCAGGGGAGAAGGACGGCGCTTTTGAGGAGGACGGCGTACTTGTCCTGACTCTGACGGAAGGCGCCCTGGAGCAGCTGTGCGGCGTACTCGGCCCCCATGCGGGAGTCTATGCGCTGCCTGCTTTCCCCATGACCGTGGAGCTTGTGCCCACCGCCATCAGCGA
>CALWQJ010000041.1 GCA_944383645.1 uncultured Merdimonas sp. | reverse complement strand
GTATGCGCCTAAAACCAGCACACTGGAAAACGCCGCCAGCGCAGAAAATAAATGCTTCATCATCCTTCTCATCCCCAATACAAAAACTGCCAGAATTATTCTAACACAATTTCTGGCAGTTTTCACTCTTATTCAACATTTATTTTCACTTTTTTCGGCGTTTTATGGGGCAGCGCTTACCTTGCCACCGGAGCCATCAGCACTTTGCCGGTTCCCCGGTATACATTGACCAGTCCCTCGCCGGAGGCCGCCGATCCAAGCAGCGTCTTTCCGGAGCGCTCTACGGTGAATTCGAGACTGCCGCTCCAGGCGATGGCCATATTTCCGTCGATCTTCACCACATCGTTCTGGAGGCTGATCTCGATAAGCTCCTCCCGTGGACTGTTGGATTCCAGGCACACGACGCCGGAGCCTGTCAGTCCCAGATTGAAAAGGCCTTCCCCTCCCGCCACGGCGGAAGAAAGGTTGGAGCGCATCACAGCCTTATGCTTCAGGGAGGACTCGCTGGCCAGGAACAGGCCGTCGTCCAGGACGATGGAGCCGTTCCAGTCGTTCAGATCCTCCAGAAGGATATAACGGTAGGTAGGCTCTGTCACCAGGATGCCGTCTCCGGTATACTCCGGCTTGATGGCCGATTCTCCTGTCACCTTGCCGCGCACCGCCTTGCCGAACAGATCGCCCACGCCCTTGATCCCTGTGGTGGCGTTCACGTTCCCGGCTGTCCACTGCATGGCCCCTGCCTGCAGGGTCACGGCAGACTTGGCCAGATTGCAGAGCACCTGGCGCTTGCGCACGTTCATCTCATTGCAGTAGTAGGCTGTCTGGGCGCTGGACGGGCTGACGCTTAAATCCCGCAGGTACTCCACCACCGTAAAAGCGCCCCTGCTCTCCAGAATCCTCACATCATCGTTGTCCGTAAAATTTCGAATCTGAAACATCCTTTTCCCCTCCTTTAGATCTATTCTACTGCGGCGGGCGGGCCGGGGCACGGAAGCACTCTTCCGTGCCCTCCGGCCCGCCCGCCGTCATTTTCACGGCTGTCTATTCCGCCGGCTCTTCCGGAATGAATACCCGGCTGTTGACCGGGCTTTCCTCAGCCCTGGCCTTCTCTCTTGCTTCCTCTGTAAAGTAATCCTGAGAGCTTAAAGCTGTCTTTCCCCGGCGGTCCACCTTCACGTAGGTGTCGTCCGGCTGGAGAATATGGGCCTTGACATTGTCCTGGAGCTCAATATCCAGAATGTGGATCAGCTCCTCCTTCAGCTCCGGCCGCTCTACCGGGAAGAGAATTTCCACGCGCTTCTCCAGGTTCCGCGGCATCCAGTCCGCGCTGGAGCAGTAGATCTCATCCTGCCCGTTGTTGTAGAAATAATAAATACGGCTGTGCTCCAGGAAGTTGCCCACGATGGAGCGCACCGAGATATTTTCGCTGACTCCGGGAATCCCCACCTTCAGGCAGCAGATGCCCCGCACGATCAGCTCAATCTTCACGCCCGCTGCGGAAGCGGCGTAAAGGGCCTCGATCACGTCCCGGTCGCAGAGCGAGTTCATCTTCGCGATGATGTGGCCTTCTCCGCCTGCTTCCGCGTGCTGCCGCTCCCGTTTGATCAGCTGCAGGAATCTCTTTTTCAGCCAGATGGGCGCCAGGCAGAGTTTATTCCACACAGCCGGCTCGGAATAGCCGGACAGCATATTGAAGACGGCCGTCGCATCCTCGCCGATGGGCGCGGAGCAGGTCAGAAGGCCGATATCCGTATACTGCTTCGCTGTGGAATCGTTGTAGTTTCCGGTTCCCAGATGGACATAGCGGCGGATGCCGTCCTCCTCTCTTCTCACCACCAGCGTAATCTTGCTGTGGGTCTTTAAGCCTACCAGGCCGTAGATGACATGGCAGCCGGCCTTCTCCAGCATCTTCGCCCAGATGATATTGTTTTCCTCGTCGAAACGCGCCTTCAGCTCCACCAGGACGGAGACCTGCTTGCCGTTCTCCGCCGCCTGGGCGAGGGCCGCGATGATCGGGGAATTGCCGCTGACGCGGTACAGTGTCTGCTTGATGGCCAGCACTTTCGGATCGGAGGCCGCGTCCTTGACAAATTTCACGACCGGATCAAAAGTCTGGTACGGGTGATGGAGCAGGATATCCCCTTTGCGGATTTCCTCAAAGATGTCGCAGTCCGGCGGCAGCTCCTTCACCGGCGCCGGCACATGCTTCGGATTCTTCAGCTCGTCAAAGCCCGGAAGGCCGTACATCTTCATCAGGAAGGTCAGGTCGAGAGGCCCGTTGATCTTATAGATGGCCTCGTCCCGGATATCAAATTCCTTCCGCAGAAGCTTGAACAGCTTCTTGTCTATCTTCTCCTCTACCTCCAGGCGGATCACCTCGCCCCACTGGCGTTTTTTCAGCTGCTTCTGGATCTCCTTCAGGAGATCCGCCGCCTCGTCCTCCTCAATGGTCAGGTCGGCGTTGCGCATGACCCGGTAGGGAGAGGCGCAGATAATGTCATAGCTCAGGAACAGCTGCTGCATGTTCCGCTCAATGATCTCCTCCAGCAGGATCACATTCCGGCTTCCGTCCTTTCCATGGGGAAGCGGGATGATCCGGGGCAGCACGGAGGGCACCTGCACGGTGGCGAACTCCAGCACCTTCTCCTTTCCCTCCTGGTTCTTCTTGGAGAGAAGGGCTCCGATATTCAGCGTCTTATTGCGGATCAGCGGGAAGGGTCTGGAAGAATCCACCGCCATGGGCGTCAGCACCGGATAGACATTGTCCCGGAAATAGCGGTCCACATACTCTGCCTGCTCTTCCGTCAGCGCCTCATGCTCCTGGATCACATTCAGGCCGTGCTGGCGCAGAAGCGGAAGCAGGGAGCGGGTATAGGTGGAATACTGGAGGCTCACCAGCTTCTGGGCCTCCTCGCCGATCTGGTCGAGCTGCTCCTGGGCCGTCAGGCCCGCGATATCCTTCTTTGTATAGCCCGCGTTCACCATATCCTTTAAGGAGGCCACGCGGATCATGAAGAACTCATCCAGGTTGGAAGCCGTGATGCTTAAGAATTTCAGCCGCTCAAACAGCGGGATATTCTTATCCCTTGCCTCGCTTAGGACTCTTTCGTTGAACGCCAGCCAGGAAAGCTCCCGGTTCCTGTAGTACTCCGTCTTTGTGAAATCGATCTTTTCCATCTTATCCATCTCTTATACCTGCCTTTTCTGCCGGATTACGGGCCGGATACTGAAAATTGTCTCGAAGAAATCCGCCTTGTGGGAGAAAAGCCCCTGCTCCAGCGTGATATCCTCCACCGTGTCTACCACTACGATCAGCTCTCTGTCCTTTAAGGTGACCTTGACATTCTTAAACTTCTGCTTATGGCTGCGGTCCATGGAATTGGCCACCCGCAGGATGGCGCTGATCTTCGCCGTGAGCAGATAATCGTTCCGGTCCAGGCTGCAGCCCATGGAAAATTCCTCAAAGGAGACGAATTCCTCGGTGTTAAAACGGATCGCGTTGGCGATGATCTCACGCTCCCTGTGGGACAGCCCGATAATCTCCGTGGACATGACTATCTCATAGGAGCACTGGGCGGTGCGGGTCATGCTGATATATTTCCCGCAGTCGTGGAGCAGCACCGCGATCTGCAGAAGCAGCCGCTCTCTTTTCCCCATCCCGTGGATCCGTTTCATCTTGTCAAAAATCGTAAGGGCCAGGTACTCTGTGCCCGCCAGGTGGGTCTTGTTGCTCTGGTAGCGCTTCGCGATATTCTTGGCCGCCTCAATGATGTCGTTTTCGAAATTATGGCTGGGCTTGAAAATCTTTTTGCGCTCCGCGTAATCATAGGCCAGGCCGTCGCACAGGTTTAAGCCCGGAATCCACAGCCGTTCCGCGCCCGTCTCCTCAATCAGACGCTTGTAAATGATGAGGGCCGGCATCACCAGACTTATATTCTCGGTAGCCCCGCCCAGCCGCTCCACCATCTCCTGGGGCGACCCGGACAGAATCTCCTGGTATAGCTTCTGGTATTCCTCCTTGCTGAAGGAGACGCTCTTCTCCCCTCTTCTTCTAGTGGTCAGCTGATTGATATAGTCGCCCACCAGGATCATGTGCTTGATCTCCCGGTCCTTCAGATAAAGGCGCTTATAGCTGCCCAGCTCATTGTTGATCATCTCTTCCACGATCTCGTCAAAGTGGATGGTCCGCTGCTCCACCTGGGCCAGACGCTGCCGGATGCGCACGATCCCCAGACGCAGGTTCTGGGTGGAAACCAGGACGTCCTTGTCAAAAAGGGAAATCTGGATGCTGCCGCCTCCCACATCCACGATGGCAGTTCCCTTCTGGATGATTTTCTGGAAGGATTCCTCGTTGGAAGCGATGGACTTGTACCCCAGGAAACGCTGTTCCGAGTTGCTTAGGATTTCTACCTCCAGCCCGGTGCGCACACGGATCTTGTCCAGAATCAGAAGACAGTTCCTGGTATCGCGGATGGCGCTGGTGGCGCAGGCCCGGTAGTCGTCCACCTGGTACTCCTTCATAATTCTTGTGAAATCCTCCAGGATTTCGCAGAGCTCCTCGAGCATGTCGTTTCCGATCTCCCCGTGGACATACGCGTCCTTTCCAAGCTCCAGTCCGTGACGGATGTAGTCGATTTCTTTCATTCCATTTTTGGAGGACAGCTCCAGGATTTTCATTCCTACCTCATAGGAGCTGATCTCAATAGACGCAAATGTGATGATCTGCATGTTCTCACGCCTTTCCGGTGCTGCCTAAGCCGCCCCTGTCCCTGTTTCCGAGTTCTTCTGTCTCCTCAAACGCAAGCTGCGGCTGATGCTCCACAATGCGGAACTGGCAGATCCGGTCGTTCACATGGATCTCTGTGTCGCGCAGGGCATAAGCCGGCATAAACCACTGGTCGTTATCGCCGCAGTAGCTCTCGTCGATAATGCCGGTGTGGTTTGTCTGGATAATGCCGAAATTTTTAAAGGTACTGCTCCGGGGAACGACATGGGCCTCGAAGCCTTCCGGCAGCTGCATGGCCACGCCCAGGGGAATCAGACGGAACTCTCCCGCCTTCATCTGCACTTCTTTTGCGCACCTCAAATCAATCCAGTCGGATTTTCCCCCGATATAAGCCAGCCGGTCGATCTTATCTGTAAAATATTTGATACGTATGGTCTTTGTCTCCATGCCGTCCTCCCGTCAAATGTCTTCTGTATTCTGTCTTCTGTATTCTGCTTTTTCCGCCGCAGGAAGGCCTCAGTTTTCCGCCGTCTCCAGGATGCCCTTTCGAAGGAGCGTCAGAGCCGCCGCCACGGAAGCCTCACGGATCCTGGCCCGGTTTCCCGTAAAATGGCACTCCTGCACCCAGGTCTGTCCCCGGACCGCCACGCCGATATACACAAGGCCCACCGGCTTTTCCTCTGTGCCTCCGTCCGGGCCCGCGATTCCCGTGACAGACACCGCCGCGTCGGCCCCCGTCGCCAGCACGGCTCCCCTTGCCATCTCCCGGGCCGTCCGCTCGCTTACCGCGCCCACCTCGCGCAGGGTGGCCTTCTTGACGCCCACCAGCTTGCGCTTCGCCTTGTTGGAATAGGTGATGAAGCCCTGCTTGAACACCTCCGAGACGCCAGCCACGTTGACCAGGCGGCCGGCCAGCAGCCCGCCGGTGCAGGATTCCACCGTGGTCACTGTAAGCCCCTGTTCCTTTAGAAGGGAAGCCACCGCCTCCTCCAGGGTGACCTTCTCCTCCATCGTATAGATGAATTCTCCAAATCTTTCCTGAAGCTCTTTCAGAACCGGCTTGATTAAAAGCTCTGCAGCCTCCCGGTCTGCCGCCCGGGCCGTCACCCGCAGATGCACCTCGCCCGTCTTCGCGTAGGTGGCGATCGTCGGATTGCTCTGCTTTTCAATCAGATCTGCAATCATCTGCTCTGCCCGGCTCTCTCCGATGCCGCAGAGCTTCACCATCTCCGACACGATAATCTCCGGCTGCTTCCTGTGAAGATACGGATAGACGGCCTTCCGGAACATGGGAATCAGCTCGCCTGGCGGCCCAGGCAGAAGCACCGCCGTCTTCCCGTCCTTTTCCAGAATGAGGCCGGGAGCCGTGCCGTTTTCATTATCCAACACCAGAGCTCCCTCCGGAACCATAGCCTGCTTCCAGTTGTTTTCCGCTATCTCCCTCGCGCCGCGGGCGTAAAAATATGCTTGGATCCGCTCTCTTGTATGGGCGTCCTCCTTCAGGGCCGAGCCGAAGACCGAAGCTGCGATCTCCTTGGTCAGATCATCCTGGGTCGGCCCAAGGCCGCCGCTTAAAATCACCACATCCGAGCGGGACAGCGCCTGGCGCACCGCTGCCTCCAGCCGCTGCGGGTTGTCGCCTACCGTCGTCTGGTAATAGACCGACAGGCCCAGCCCCGCGCATTCCCTGGCCAGAAACGCCGCGTTTGTATTCACAATATTCCCGAGCAGAAGCTCCGTTCCCACAGAAATCAGTTCCGCCGTCATACTTTTCAGATGTCTCCTTCCAGTAAAATTCCTTTGTTCTTCACCAGATAATCGATGAGGGAAACCACCGTCAGGATCAGCGCGATCCAGGTCACAGCCGTCTCGATCACCGCAAAGCCTCCTCCCAGGTCAAGAATCAGCAGAATGATCATAATCATCTGGAAGGTGGTCTTGAACTTTCCCCAATAGCTTGCCGCAATCACCACTCCGTTATCCGAAGCAATCAGGCGGAAGCCGCTGATAATAAATTCCCGGGCGATGATCACAATCACCATCCAGGCTGCCAGGCGTTCCATCTCCACAAGGCAGATCAGCGCGGAACACACCAGCAGCTTATCCGCCAGCGGATCCATGAATTTTCCGAAGTTCGTCACCAGGTTTCTCTTTCTCGCGATCTTCCCGTCCAGAAGATCCGTCAGGCTGGCAATGATAAAAATAGCCAGCGCAATGTAATTTCCATAATCTCCGCCCAGGCCGGTCAGCATAAATACCACAAAAAACGGGATCATAACCACCCGCAGCACCGTCAGTTTATTTGGCAGGTTCATTCTATCAGTTCTCCTATCAGATCGTATTCTAAGGCGCCCGTCACGCGCACTCTGACGAAATCGCCGCTCATCAGCGTCTCGTCCGTGTTCAGGAAGAGGTAGCCGTCCACGCCCGGCGCGTCCTTGTAGGTACGCCCCACATAGGCGTTCTCATCCGCCACCTTTCCCTCAATCATCACCGTCAGCTCGCGGCCCGCCATCTCCTCCGCTTTTTCAAAAGCAATCTCCTGCTGGAGCTCCATAAGCTCCGCCCGCCGCTCCTCCTTGACCTCCTCCGGAATCTGATCCGGCATGGAGGCCGCAGGCGTGTCCTCCTCCGCGGAATAGGGGAAGACGCCCAGCCGGTCGAACTCACAGTCGTCCACGAAGCGCATCAGCTCCTCGTGGTCGTCTTCCGTCTCCCCGGGAAAGCCGGAGATCAGGGTCGTGCGCAGGCAGATATCCGGGATCTCCTCCCGCAGCCGCCCGATGATGCGCCGCAGATCCGCCTGGGTCGTCCGCCGGCCCATCCGTTTCAGGATCCGGTCCGAGGCATGCTGGATCGGAAGATCGAGATAATGGCAGACCTTCGGTTCGTTCTTTATGACCTGAATCAGTTCTTCTGTAATTTCCTCCGGATAACAGTACTGCACGCGGATCCAGCGGATGCCCGGAATCTGCGCCAGCTTCGTAAGAAGCTGCGGCAATCTCTTCTCCCCGTACAGATCCACGCCGTAGACAGTCGTCTCCTGGGCCACCAGGATCAACTCCTTTACGCCCTGATCCGCCAGCCTCTGCGCCTCCGCAAGGAGCTGCTCCTCCGGAACGCTGCGGAAATGCCCCCGAAGCTTTGGGATAATGCAGTAGGTACAGCGCTTGTCGCAGCCCTCCGCAATCTTCAGATAGGCATAATGGCCGCCCGTAGTCAGGACGCGCCCGCCCTGATCCGGCACCAGGCGGTCGATGCTCTCAAAACGCTGCTCCTTCTGGCCGCCAAGCGCTTTTTCCACCGTCTCCGCGATGGCGTCGTAGGAAGCCGTTCCCAGAACGGCGTCCACCTCTTCAATCTCATCCAGGATTTCCTTCTGATAGCGCTGCGCCAGGCATCCCGTGACAATCAGGGCCCTGCAGCTGCCGCTTTTGCGGTACTCCGCCATCTCCAGAATCGTATTGACGCTTTCCTCCTTGGCGTCCCCGATGAAACAGCAGGTATTGATGACAATGACATCTGCCTCCGTCTCATCGTCTGTGAACTGGTATCCCTTTTCCTCCAGAAGCTTCAGCATGACCTCGGAATCCACGAGGTTCTTGTCACAGCCAAGGGATATAAATAAAATCTTCATGAATTATTCTCTTTCTATGTTACTATTCACAGCCGCCCCACCCACATGCGCATTCGTCGCCTCTTATGAGGCTCCAGTCCCGCTCCTTACGGAGCTAAGACTGCTTATGTGGGTGGGGTGACTGCTTCACAGTCCTGATTCAGAAATGATAACAGCTGTTTACGTGCAAGCACGACACAGCTGTTATCATTTCTGAATCGGCTGTGAATAGTAACCTTTCTATACAGTTATTCTATTATAGTCTATTTCCACAGCCTCTTCAACCGAATCGGCCGACTTTACAAAGGCTTTACAAACCTTTTCTCCTCAGCCCTCGTCAAACCGCAGCGTCGAGAGGATCGTATTCAGCTCACCCGCCAGCTGTGTATCCCCGACCATGCCGTCCAGCTGCGCCACATAAAGCACACTGTTATACCGGAATACATACAGGCTGCAGCTGCGGCTGTCTGGCTCTGTCCCTTCCGCATAGCTGACCCACAGGGCCGGGTACTCTCCCTCCCCGATGGAGACCTCCTCCACGGAGCATTCCTCCCCGCTGTCCGCCACGTACTGATCTGCCAGCTCCTCCGCAGAAGGGGCCTCCTCTGTCCGGATGCTTAAAAAGCTCTCCGGAGCCTCTTCTGAAGCAGCTTCCGAATCCTGTCCGGCGGCTTCCTCTGCCGGCTCAAAGCGCAGCTCTCTATCCGAAGCAGAAAGCAGAAAACGGGCCGCGTCATAGGCGATGGAGAAATCTCCGTTTCCGCGGATCCTGGTGTAGAGGGCTGTCTGCGGCTCTCCCTCCGGAGACATCACCGTCACCTCTTCCTCGCCGAGAACGGTTCCTGCCTCGGATTCCGGATCGAGCTGCGCCTCCCGCTGCTCCTCTGTCTGGCTGATCTGCGGCTGCTCAATCACCTCCGCCTGCGGAACCGACACTTCCGCGCTGCTGCCCCCGCAGCCGCCAAGAAGGGCGCTACCCAGAATTCCCGCCGCCAGGAAAAGCCCCCGCGCCGGCCTAAGCAAGCGTCTCTCCCACCAGCTTATTGACCAGTGCTCCGTCTGCCTTTCCCTTCACCTTCGGCATCAGCTCCTTCATGATTCTGCCCTTATCCTTCCCGGTCGGATTCTCGATCCCAAGGCCCTCGATGACCTCACGGATCACAGCACGGATAGCGTCCTCGCTCATCTCCTCCGGAGCGAACTCTGCCAGAACTGACAGACGCGCTCTGCACTGCTCTATGATATCCGTCCGGTCAGCCGGAGCCAGATCCAGCGTCTCCTGGGTCTGCTTCATCTCCTTTTTGACAACTGCATATTCCTCCTCCTCGGTCAGATCCGCGCGCTTGTCGATCGCCTTGTTCTTCAGGGCGGACAGCAGCATGGACAGGGATTCCTTTCTCTCTTTTTCCTTATTTTTCATCGCCGCCACCATTTCGGCACGGACTTTTTCAATCATGCTCATCGTCTTTTCCTCCTTAAACCATGAATGCCGGTATACGCCTTAAGCCTCCTCTGGTACGCCGGCGCTAGTATCATTGTAATCACATTCTAACATGATTTCAAGCACTTTATCGGGCCTGCTCATCCTGGAAGAATTCCAGAGAGCTTCCGTCTGTCACGCAGGTTACCGTCCCCTCCGAGGTCAGGTACACCTCTGCCCCCAGCTGTGACAGCAGTTCCAGAATCTCCTTATCCGGCTCCTTTTCCTCTGAGCAGGTAATGACCGCCGCCTCAGGAGAGACTGCCAGCAGGAATTTATCTGAGTTCTTTTCCTCCCGGCCATGGTGGGGCACCTTCAGAACCTGATGCCGAAGCTCCAGATCCTTTTCCGCCAGAAGCTCTGAAAGCCGCTCCTTCTCGCAGTCCCCCGCAAACAAAAAGCCCTCGTTTCCAATCCGAAGGCTGATTACCAGGGAAAAATCATTGTCCTCCTCCTCGTAATCCTCCTGTCTGGGCGGATAGACCGTACACTCTGTGCCCGGGAAATCCAGGACAAGCGTATCCGTCACCTTCTCCGGCTCCAGCCCCAGCGCTTCCAGGGCTTCTTTATATTCCCTTGTCTGTCCGCTGTCAGACTCGTAATCCGGCTCCAGCACTCTTTCTACTTCTACAGCCTCCAGAATTCTATCCGCTCCGCCCACATGATCCTTATCAAAATGGGTAATCACCAGCCAGTCCAGGTCCCTTATTTCTTCCTCCTCCAGGTAATCCAGAATCACGTCCGCCGTATCGTCATAGCCGGTATCAATCAGCATCGTCTCCCCTTCCGTCTCCAAAAGGATGGCGTCTCCCTTTCCCACATCAAAAAAAGTCACCTTCAGTCTGGAGATCTCCTGCTGCCCGGAAGGTTCCTGCTCCTTCCCTGCCCATCCGCCGCAGCCTCCGGAAAGAAAAGCAAGCAGCAGCGCCCCAAGAAGGGCCGCAAACCGTCTTTGTCGTCTCATTCTGTTATGCCTTGTCTCCTTTCTGTTTTCCTTCATCCTACCATATTCTTCTTCCCGCCTCAAGACAGGCGGAAAAAAGACTTTCTTAATTTTCACTTTATTGACTTCCCGGTCAGATATGGTACACTGGACAGCAGGAGGATTACTATCATGGAAAAAATCACAAGCTTTACCATCAACCATCTGCTGCTCCAGCCCGGCGTCTACGTCTCCAGGAAGGATCCTGTGGGCGGCACGACCGTCACCACCTTCGATCTGCGGCTCACCAGCCCCAACGAAGAGCCGGTCATGAATACGGCCGAGGTGCACGCCATAGAGCACCTGGGAGCGACCTTCCTGCGCAATCATCCGGTATGGAGCTCCAAAGTCCTGTATTTCGGCCCCATGGGCTGCCGGACCGGCTTTTATCTGCTGCTTTCCGGGGATTACGAATCAAAAGACATCGTGTCTCTGATGATTGAGATGTGGGAATTCATACGAGATTATGAGGGAGAAATTCCCGGAGCGAGTCCGCGTGACTGCGGCAATTATCTGGATATGAATCTGCCAATGGCCAAATACCTGGCGAAGAAATATCTGGAGGAGGTTCTGTACCAGATCACAGAAGACAGGCTGGTATATCCGGAATAGCAGATACACTCCCGATTTTCTCACACGAAACAACTGCCTTTATCCATTGAAAAGGATACCCTCAATTGACAAGAGCAATCTCAGTCTTTGTCAATTGAGGGTTTTGTCTGCTTTTTCATTCATACAGTCAGCAGAAAGGACGGCGCCAGCACAAAACGCGCTCCGTGGCTTCAGGCATATCGCGTGTTTCTCTCATATTCTTTTTCCAGCTCATACAGCCTTTTCGCCAGATCCGCAGGCCTTTCCAGGCGCTCTCCCGCTTCCCGGGACAGCCTCTCGTACTCCTCCGTCAGCTCCTCCAGCTGTTCTCCCCGGATTTTCTGCAGCTCCATGGCCTCCTCGAAATCCTCGTCTGAAAGTCCCAGGCGCATGGCGCAGACATATTCCTTCAGCACGACCCGATCCTTCTGGTACTGCCAGGAGGTCCGAAAAGCCTGGGCCGCCTTCCCGAACAGAAACAGGCGGCAGCAGCAGACGCCCAGATTGTTCCACACATGGGCGTAGAATTCCACGCCCAGGCGGTCGCTCTGCCGGATATCGAGAATCTTCTGATATTCATAGATGGCGGCCTGGTAATTGCCTCCCACGAAATACTCGTCCGCCCGCAGCTTTAAGCGCTCCTGCTCCTGATAGGTATTCAGCACCTTCATCTTCGCCGTCAGCTGGGCCAGCTCCTCCTGGGAGTAGAAATCCACGCTCCTTAAGATCGTCAGCACCATATTCTGAAGGCTTCCTCCGGCCTCCGCGCCCTTCTGGAGCCTGTCGGCCAGCTCCGGGCAGTGCATCTCGTCCCGCAGCCACTCAAAGAGGCGGACGCCCAGCATCCGCTTGTCCACCAGATAGATGTTTTCATACAGGAAATAAGCCAGCTCCTCCATGGAGTAGACACGGATTCCCATGCTTTCGATATAATAAGGCGTCTCGGCCAGTTCTCTTTTACATATGATAACCGCTCCCATGGCTTTCTCCCCTTTCTCATCCTTCCGCCCAGGTTCCCGGCAGTCTGCTTTCTCCGGCCGGCTGCGCTACCGGCCCCCCAGATCCACTTCCTCGCTCCAGGTCAGATCCGAAGAGGGAAACAGCTCCCCAAAGCCCAGATCGCTTACCTGGACCCGCAGCCGGTCCACACTCAGAAACTCCGCCGAAATCCGCAGCCGCGTGGCGCGGGACGGCCGGTCCGGAAGACCGGGCAGAGCCAGCGTCTCCTTCAGCGTATCTCCGCCCTGCATGGGTTTGAGGATGAATTCCACCGCGGAATCCCCGCACAGAAGGGCCTCACATTCCGCCTTTGCCTCGTACCAGCTCTCTCCAGCCTCCAAAAGCGTATAGATGGCGTTCTTTCCGGTCCCCGGCGTGCGAAGCCCCACGTTATAAGAAATCTTATCCCCGTCAAGGAACACGTAGGTCCTGCCGCCGTTTAAGCCCGCCTCCTGGACGGCCCGGCAGCAAGCTCCCTTGGCGAAGAGATTGTTTCCGGCGAAAACCCGTCTTCCGCTGCCACAGAGGACGCGCAGAGCCTGCTCGTACCATTGATCCTCAAAGCCCTCTCCCACCAGAAACACAGAAGAGACAGCGCGCTCGGAAAAGATCTCTCTGGCCATCTCGCAGAGGATCTCATCCTTGTCCTCCGGCTCCAGCCCGGAGATGGGGCGCCTCCAGCTCTCCTGCCTCTCCGTCCTGGCCAGGAACGGAACCGTGCGGGTCCCCACATGCAGGACCACAGCCTCCAGAAGCTCTCCCTCGCAGATAAAGAGCACCGTCTGGTGCCTCCAGATTTCCCGGGGCTGGCTCAGCACATAGGCGCAGAAGCTCTCCTCCCGGGTCTGCACAAAGATACGGCTCTCCGGCACTCCCATCAGCTGCATGGCTGTCCGCCGGATCTCCTCTACTCTTTCTTCCGTAGTCTCCTCCACGGAAAAAACCACCGCCTCCGCTTCATGCACCTTGCCGAAGGGCTTTAAAAGCCGCATGGCCTTCTTCAGAAAAAGCTCCAGGCTTTCCGTGGGGATCCTGTATTTTTCCGCTCCCGCCACCACCGAGATGGAGACAGGCTCCTTTGTGTCCGCGTTCCAGCAGCAGATCTGCGAATATTCCTTTCCCAGATCAAATCCAACCGCAAAGGGTTCCACTGCCATCCCTCCTCCTTCGTCCATTTCCACTCTGTCTCTCTATTTCAAAGAAAAAAGCGTCTCTACCAGAAAGTTCTTTTTCCCGTATTCCGCCATCTGCTCCTCCAGCCTGGGAAGATCTCTTTCCGAAAGCGATCTGGCCATCTCATAAATGTCCGCGTACTTGGTTCCGGTCGGAAGACTCTCGTCCTGCTCTTCCACGTAGCTTCGATCCGGGGTGGCGATCTCGCTTCCATCCTCCCGCCCCTCCGTCACGAACCAGGTCAGCCTCTCCCCGTAAAACAGGGTAAATTCCTTCACAAAGATTCCCGGCTCAGAAGGATACAGCCTCTCGGCCACATAGCTGCAGTTTCGTTCACGGGGCGTCTCAATCACATAGTGGAGAATCACCCGGTTCGCCGGATTCGTCCGGTACTCCACAAAATATTTATCCTCCAGCACCCAGGGGCTTCCCAATCTCGCCAGCAGCGGCTTCATAAAGCCAAAGCGCAGCTTTCTGCGTATGTATTCCTCCAGCATGTGCTCCGCCCGGATCCGCTGGTGCTCGTTCAGATGCTTCCTTCCGGAAAGCTCCCTTAAGTAGGCCAGCCCGCATACGTCAGCCAGATTTTCCTCCCAGGCAATGGCCTTCTCCACGTAATCCCAGGCCGCCTCCGGGGCCGGATCGTCCCGCACAAAATCCTCGAAGGCCAGCCAGGTAAGATAGGCGCGGCACACAAGCCCCTCGCCCCCCAGGCTGTGGTAATCCCGGAAAATATCAAAGGCGGACTCGCGAAGCTCTCCGGTAAACAGCATCTGCCCCAGAAGCCTCTCCTCCAGGTCGAAGACATTCAGCTCGAACTCCCGGGCCGCCTTCCAGATTTCTTCCATAATCTCCGTGGAACCATAATAGTAGCCGGAGAGATATTCCAGGATGCTCTCATTGTATTTATCATTCTGGAAAATAAAGAGGCAGAGCTTCAGCAGAAATTCATCCTCCTCATAATCCTTTTCCCGGATCTTCCAGACCGCCAGCTTAATCAGGAGCCGGCTCTTCACCATGGAATATCCGTGGCGCCAGATCATGGTCCAGGCTTCCTCATACATGCCGCGCAGAATCAGGATCTCCGTATACCTGGCCCGGTCCTTGGGATTCATGCTGCCTGTCTCCGAGACGAAAAATTCCTGGTCCAGTCCGTCCAGATCATGGTTGGCGTAATAAAACTGCAGGATCTCCTGGCGCACGTTTTCCTTGTACCGGGCGGTAAAGCCGCTGATTTTCAGCACCCGCTTATAATTCTCCACATTCTCCGGCGTCAGCACATGGTAGCGCGAGGTCCCGTCGCAGAGGTAGAGATAAAGCCCCTGATGGTAGCGCAGAAGCTCCCGGCACCGCTTTACATAGCGCTGCTCATTGAGCAGACGCTTCAGCGTATAGGGCACGCTGGAGGAGTAGCAGTTTCCCTGCTCATCCACAAGCAGGATCACCGCTCCGGGCGTATAGATCGGAATCAGGGCCCGCCCGCCCGAAAGAGGGACCACAATCCGCTTCTGAAGCTGCTCGTACAGCACCTGCACCTGCCGGATCCTCCGGTCCCCGCATTCAAGCCTGCGCAGGAACATAATGTCCGCCAGCGCCTCGGCAAAATCGATCGTCAGAAGCTCTTCCACCAGGAAGCAGTCATAGAGAACCGCCAGATCCTCGCTCAGATGCCGCTTGATCAGCTCATCCAGCATAAAGTCCTCCATCTGCTCCCGGTAGGCCCGGAAAATCTCCGAATCCTGCTGCCAGTAACGGATCAGGTTCGCGTACAGCGCCGCCTTCCGCACGCTGTCCAGCGTATTCTCCATCTGAAAATAAAGCAGGAGATTTTTGGGGAAGGGCTCCCGGTAGTCCTCCGGCACGGAGCGCATAAAATACTCGTAAAGCTTTGTGATCTTAAGCTCCGCCTGCACGCCCCTCTTGTACCAGAAAAAGCTCCTCTTATCTGTGCGCCCCCTCCGAATCAGATGGGAGCAGATATCGGAGAGCATCTCCTTCGTGCCGCACTGATGATACAGCTGCTCCAGACGGTCAAATTCCGCCTCCGAGGGGCTTTGGCCCTTCAGGATCTGTTCCGTCAGCTTCCCGGCCTCCTCCGGCGTCAGCTCTTTTTCCGTCTTTCCCGTCACCTCAACGAAGGTCCGGAGCTTTTCCCGTCCTTTTTCCTGCCCCTTGTCCCCCTGCTCCTCCGGCAGAGGCTCGATGGGATCCGCAGAGATAAAATAGGCGTAATTCTCCTCCTCCGGCTCCTGGTGCGCCTCCACCCGCACTGTGTAGGGAATGTGGAATTCACCGGCTTCCGTAACCAGCCAGAATTCCCCCTCTATCTCTTCTCCTCCCCAGAGTCCGCGGGCATCGTAGGAGCAGAAAATCCGCGCCGTTCTGCTGTGAAAGCTCGGATGCTCCAGCGTCATGCGGCTGGTGGAAGCGTAGGCCATGCCCTTAACCGGCCGATCCGCGGTCAGCGTAAAGCTGCCCTCCGCCTTCTCTCCCGGTCTGCAGGAAAGCGTGACGACGGAATCCGAGAGCGTCACCACAGGTCTGTCAAATTCTATTTTTCCCGCCGCAATCCGTTCCAGCTTCGCTCTCATGGCGTCTCCCTCCCACCTTCTCTTCCGCGCGCCGCGTTTTCTGCCGGAGGCCTGCCTCCGGCCTTCCCGCGCCGCAGCTGTGCATTGCTTTTTTTCTGAAATCTGTATATAATTCAGTATAGCATTATTTAAAGTAAAGTACAAGAAAAGAGGTTCGGAATGTTAAAGCATAAAGACCATTTCCACGGCAGCGACCTGGAAAAAATAGAAGAAATATACGGAATCAAAAAAGAGGACATCACCAGCTTCAGCGCCAACGTGAACCCCTTGGGCATCTCGCCCAAAATGCGCGAGGCCCTGATCCGCCATATCGATATCATTACCTCCTACCCGGATCGGGAATACACGGCCCTGCGGACCCGGATCGGGGAGTACGCCGGGGCTTCTGCCCAGAATATCCTTGTGGGCAACGGCTCCACGGAGCTCATCTCTCTTTTCATCCAGATGGAGCACCCGAAAAAGGCCCTGATCCTGGGACCCACCTATTCGGAATACGAGCGGGAGATTTCCCTGGGCGGCGGCACCTCCCTCTATTACCCGCTGCGGGAGGAAAATGAGTTTGTCCTGGATGTGGAGGATTTCAAAAGGCACCTGAACGAGGGCCTTGATCTGCTGGTGATCTGCAATCCCAACAATCCGACCTCCACCTCCATCACCCAGAAAAACATGCGGAAAATCCTGGACGAATGCAAGCGGCACGATATCTTCGTCATTGTGGACGAGACCTACGTGGAGTTCGCTCCCGACATGGGCAGCGTGGACTGCGTTCCTCTGACCCGCTATTACAACAATCTGGTCATTTTAAGAGGCGTGTCCAAATTCTTTGCCGCGCCCGGCCTGCGCCTGGGCTACGCCATCACCGGGAACATGGATCTTCTGAAATATATCGGCTCCCACAAGGACCCCTGGACCATCAACAGCCTGGCCGCTCTGGCCGGCGAGATCATGTTCACAGACACGGACTATATCCACAGGACCCGGGAGCTTATCTCCTCCGAGCGGGAACGGATTTACCAGGAGCTTTCCTCCTGGGACAGTCTGAAGGTCTACCGGCCCACGGCCAACTTTATCCTGGCCCGGATCGAAAAAGAGGACGTCACTGCCGACGACCTCTTCGAGCACGCCATCCAGAAGGGACTGATGATCCGCAACTGCTCTACCTTCCCCTTCCTGGACAACCGGTATTTCCGCTTCTGCTTCATGCTTCCGGAGCAGAACACGGCTCTGCTGAAATGCCTGAAGGAGCTTCTATAAGCTCCCTCAGGCATTTTTCACATTTTTCCATATGGATATTTTTATTCGCCAAGATACTGTTCGTAAATCGCCAGAAAGTCCGGCGGCAGTTCTCCCGTCCAGTCCGCGAAATGCACCTTTTCCCACAGCTTTCTGCTGAACTGGGACGGCGTTTCCGCCACCAGCTGTTCGTAGACGCTCTCAAAGAGCTCGTCCCTGCGCTTCTCCACCATGGTCACCTTATTTGCCTCCGTGGCCTCCTGATCGAAATTGTCCATACATTTCAGGATATAATATCCGTCCGCCGTCTCAACGATACCGCTGACCTGATCGTTTTCCAGGGCGAAGGCCGCCTCATCGTAAGCCTCATCATGCTCCCCTCTGCCGAAGGTCCAGGTGATCTGGCTGTTCTGGCTGTACGCAGACGCCACAGACGCGAAATCCCGCCCCGCGTCCAGCTGCTCCTTCACGCTCTGGGCCGTCTCAGGCGAATCCAGATAAATCTGCTGCACGGTGATGATCCGCGCCTCGTCGTCGCTGACCTCCGTGTTTACATCCTTTGTAATCTCCTCGTAAACCTTTCCGGACAGGGCGTGATCCCGGTACAGCGCCTCTACATCCTCAAGCTCCAGATCCATATACCGGATCTGATCCTCTGTCAGCGCTCCGTAGTAGGCATCCGCAGCCTCGGACACCCTTTCTTCCTCGCTGCTGTCCAGTTCCACTCCATAGTCTCCGGCCAGCAGAGTAATAGCCTTCATGGAAGCCAGCTGATCCACAATGGTATCCTTCACATACTCCTCAAAGGTCACGCCGCCGAAATCATGCTCCCACATCTCCACGCCGTACACGCCCTCGTACTGCCGCTGGTAATCCATTACATAGATCATGGCCTCCGGCAGCGTACAGACGCTTTTTCCTATCTTGAAAAGCTGATCCCCCGACAGCCCCGTGGTAAATACAATCTCCGTATTTTTCAGCAGGCCGCAGCCTGTGAGGCTGCCTGCCAGCATGGCCGCCGCAAGAAACACGGCAATCCGTTTTCCGGCTCTCTGTGCCATCTTCCTTCCTCCGTTTCTGTCTGCTCCGTTCCTGTGCTGTCGTTTCCGCTTAAGGCTCTCCCTATGCCTCCACGATCAGATAGGTTCCGTCCTCCAGGGCGAAGACCTCCGGGGTCTCTTCCAGCTCCCGGGAGGAAAGGCCGCTCACATCCATGCCGCTTTCCTCCAGATACGCGCGTACCTCTTTCAGAGAATCCACCACCACCGCCATGCAGTCCTCGAGAAATTCCTCCGCCTCCTCCAGCGTCTCCGCCACCGGCTCGTCAAACAGCTGGCCCTGCTTCTTCAAAAAAGTTTCCAGACATTCCTGTGAATATTCGTACATTGTTTCTCTCTCCTTTATCGAAACTGACCTGGACATCCGTCTGCGGACATCAGTCCACCAGCGTCCGGAGCACCTTCAGGACTCCGTCGTTTACATTCGTATCCGCCACATATTTCGCGGCCTTTTTTACCGCTTCCGCCGCGTTCCCCACGGCGTAGCTTTCCGTGGCGCTGCGGATCATCTCCAGATCATTGTGGTTGTCCCCGAACACCATGGTCTCGTCCGGGCTGATTTTCAGAATCTCCTGGATGCTGCGGATGGCGTTGCCCTTATTGGTGTCCTTGTTCATAAAGTCCACCCAGACGTCGCCGGACACAACGCAGTGCAGCCGATCTTCCCAGCGGGGAATCAATAATTCCGCAACCTCCCGTATGTTTTCTTTCCGGTATACCGCCACCTTATTAATCCGGCGTTCCCGGGAAAGAGCGTCCTCCACAGAGGTAATTTTGCTTCGATACCCGTTTTGAATCAGATCGAGGAACTCCGGATCTGTGCTTTCCGTATAAAAGCCTTCCTTGGTATCCAGCGTAAAGCTGGCTCCAGGAATCTGCCGTACCTCCCGCACCCACTGACATACCTGTTCCCATTCCAGAACCTGTTCCAGCATATCATATCCGCGGCAGCATACATAAGCGCCATTTTCCGTGATAAATATAATATCATGCTCCACCGGCGCAAACAGCTTCGACATGCTGGTATAATGACGTCCGCTGGCCGCCGCAAACAAAATATCCTTCTCCTTCAGCTTCCGGATGACCTCGAAAATCTCCGGATTGATCTGCGCAGTCCCCTCCGGAAGCAGGGTCCCGTCAATATCGCTGGCCACAAGTTTTATCATTTCTGCATTTCTCCTCCAAAAATGTCCGCAAGCTCCGCCGCCTCCGCGATCACGCAGTCGGCTCCGTCGCGCACCAGCTCCTGCCTGTCCCGGAAGCCCCAGAGCACGCCGACGGTGTACATTCCAGCCGCCTTTCCGGTCTTCATGTCGGTTCCCGTATCGCCGATGTAAAGGCATTCCTCCGGAGCGGCCTGCAGGCTCTCTGCCAGATACAGAGCCCCGTCCGGCGCCGGCTTTCTCGGGAAAAGCTCCGACTGTCCCTGCACCAGATCAAAGAGATCCGGGCCAAAGACCTTCTCTATCACGTTCACCGTGTTCTCATGGGGCTTGTTCGACAGAACCGCCAGCTTCGCTCCCTGTTCTTTCAGCCTTGCGAGGACCTCCGGGATACCCGGATACGCCTTCACGTTGTAGAGGCAGCCCTCCTTGAAGTATCCTGTATAAAGGCGTTTCGCCTCCTCAAAATGGATGCCCCCGCCGTCGCCTCCGAAACGGAGCAGCCGGCGCATCAGCACGTCCACGCCGTCTCCCACAAAGATCTTGTAGTCCTCCAGAGACGCCTGGCGCATCCCCAGATCCGCAAGCATATGGTTTCCGCTCCAGGCGATGGACTCCACGCTGTCGCACAGAGTGCCGTCCAGATCAAAAATACAGGCACGATAGCTCATTTTTCATTCTCCTCTCCGCCCTCCAGCAGATCGATTCCCTTTTTCAGGAGCTCCTGATAGAAACGGGCCGCCGGAAAGCCCACCACGTTTGTATATTCCCCGCGTATTCCGCGGATAAACGGCATGCAGCCGCCCTGAATCGCGTAAGCGCCCGCCTTGTCCATAGGCTCGCCCGTACCTACATAGCGGCGGATCCATTCCTCCGTCATGGGATACAGGCTCACCTCGGTCCCCTCCGCGAAATGCACCGGAACACTGCCGTCTTCCGTATCGATCACCGCCACGCCGGTGTACACCATATGCGTCCTGCCCGACAGCAGCCGCAGCATCCGGACGGCTTCCTCTTCATCCGCAGGCTTGCCCAAGATCCTTCCCTCGAAGGCCACCACCGTATCCGATCCGATGACCAGAGCCGGAGCCGTCTGTCTTCCCGCGGCCTCCTTTGCCTTCTGCAGGGCCAGCGCCTTCACCGCCTCCTCCGGGTCCTCTGTATTCAGCCTTTCCTCCCCGGAGGCCGGGCAGATGGCAAAGGTCAGGCCCATCTGCTCCAGAATTTCCTTTCTCCGGGGCGAGGCCGACGCCAAAATCAGCTTCTTTTTCATTTGCTTGTCACTCCTCCACAGATACGGATCCGATCACGCTGCCGCCGCTCAACGCCGCGCCGTATGATACGAGCCGCACCGGGTATACTAAGAATCAGAATTCACACCATTTAATAGAGTAATATATATTTTTTAGATTGACAATAAATTTTTTAGATTTTTTTGCTTTTCTTTTTCGCCGTTCCGTATTACAATAGAGAAAAATTACCAGACAGAAGCTCCGGCTTCCAAAAGAAAGGCTGGAGCAGAAAATGAGAACTTTTATGAAGGAGGAATTTAGATATGAAAAAATTTTTTAAGTTTGTGGGAACTGTAGCCGCCCTGAGCGCTGCGGTAGCCGGAGGCATCGCTCTCTACCGGAAGTTCTTCGCTCCCGAAGAGGACTTCAGCGATCTGGACGATGACTTTGACGATGAGTTCGACGACGAGGATCTGGACGACGAAGCGCCTGCCGGAGAAAGAGGCTATGTCTCTCTGAACAAGACAGCGGAAGAGGTAAAGGAAAAGGCGGAGGACGCCGCCAAAACCGTAAAAGAAGCGGCCGCTGAGGTGAAGGAGACCGTGGCGGACGCCGCTGAGGAAGTAAAGGAGACTGTGACAGAGTAGGGCGTTCTGTGTAGATGAAGATGTGGCTGCCGCACTAAAATGAATGCGGCAGCCATTTTGCTTTTTATTTCCCTTTTCTTACGCCCTTTCAAAGGTGCCGAATACCTGCTGTACTCCGTCCCGGACTACGAACTGTCCCTTTGCCATCACGGTCTTCAGCTCCAGACTGTCCTCCGCAAGCAGGCAGATATCCGCGTCGAAGCCAGCCTTCAGCTGCCCCTTCGCGCCGAGCTTCAGCACGGAGGCCACATTGGAGGTAATGCCCTTCACCGCGATCTCAAGCGGAATCCCCTCCTTCTGCACGCATTCCCGTACCTCCTTCAGGAG